>DPCK01000070.1 GCA_003516285.1 Lutibacter sp.
CATTCCAATCATTTTAATTTTTTTTAAATTATTAATTGTTAAAGTTACAAAATGTGGCGCTAATTTTTGAGCAATTTCTTTGCTGAATTATTATATTTATGGCTTAACCAAAATTTAAACAACAATTATTGAAAATTATGGATGAAATTTTTAAAGCTTCAGAAGAATCTGAAATTATATTAACTGAGTTAATGCTCCCTTCACACTCAAATTTTGGCGGAAAAATTCATGGAGGTTTTATTTTATCACTTATGGATAAAGCTGCATTTGCCTCTGCATCTAAATTTTCCGCACAGTATTGTGTCACAGCTTCCGTAAATAGAGTCGATTTTATAAACCCGATTGAAGTTGGGGAGCTTGTAACGATGCGCGCTAAGGTGAATTATGTAGGAAATTCTTCTATGGTAGTTGGAATTAGGGTTGAATCCGAAAATATTAGAACTGGTATTATAAAGCACTGTAACTCATCATATTTTTCAATGGTTGCCAAAGATGATGAAGGAAAATCTGTTAAGGTGCCTGGATTAATTGTTTCTGATGATGATGGATTTAGGCGCTTTTTGCGATCCATAAAACATATTAAAATGAGAAATGAGCGCAAAATTGAATTTAGCAGAGAGAATTTTGAAATTGGAAAATATCAGGATGTTTTTAAGGATTATAGGGTTAAAATCCAAATAAAATAAAAAAGAGAGGCATTATACCTCTCTTTTTTAAAGTGTAGCAATCGCCTTTTTAATCCTGTGAATTGTTTCCTGTTTGCCTATCATTTCGGCAATATCAAATAAGTGCGGACCTTTTAATTCCCCAACCAAACTCAATCTAAATGGCTGCATCACTTTTCCAAAACCAATTTCTTTGGCAGAAATCCATTCTTTAACGGCAGTTTCACTATTAAGCGAATTAAAATCTTCAACGGTTTCAAGAACGAAAATCAATTCTTGCATCAATTCGACAGTATCTTCTTTCCATTGTTTTTTAACCGCTTTTTCATCGTATTCAGCCGGAGATTCAAAAAAGAAACTGCTTAATTCCCAAAAATCATTCACAAATGTGGTGCGCTCCTTAATTAAGGAAACAACTTTTGTCACAAATTTCAGGTCTTTTTTGATGCCTTTTTCAGCCAGAATTGGCATATAAAGTGCGGCCAATTCCTCATCCGATTTCAGCAGCATATATTGCTGGTTGAACCAGTTTGTTTTTTCCGGACTAAATTTTGCGCCGCTTTTGCTTACGCGTTCTATAGTAAAAGCTTCGCAAAGAGCTGACAGAGTGAAAATTTCCTGTTCCGTTCCCGGATTCCATCCCAAAAGTGCCAGCATATTTATAAAAGCATCGGCAAAATAACCATCTTCTCTATATCCGCGGGAAATTTCTCCGGTTTCTTCATTTTTGTACGCCAAAGGAAATACCGGAAATCCCAATTTATCGCCATCGCGTTTGCTTAATTTTCCTTTTCCTATCGGTTTTAAAATGAGCGGCAAATGTGCAAATTCAGGCGCTTTCCAACCAAAAGCTTCGTACAACGCCATATGAAGCGGAATTGATGGCAGCCATTCTTCACCACGAATAACGTGCGTAATTTCCATCAAATGGTCGTCCACAATATTGGCGAGATGATAGGTTGGCATTCCGTCGCTTTTAAATAAAATCTTATCGTCTAAAATGTCTTTTCTGAAAGAAACATCGCCCCTGATCATATCAACAGTTTCAATAGTGGCTTCCGTTTCTTCAATTAATGGTTCGTGCATTTTAAATCGTACCACAAATTTTTCACCTTTCTCTAATCTTTTTGCAACTTCTTCTTTGGACAAGGAAATGGAATTGGTCAGTTTTGCCCTGTTGTGCCAGTTGTAAATGAAAGTTTTACCTTTTTCTTCGTGGTCAATTCTGTGAAAATCAAGTTCTTCGTTGGTGTCAAAAGCATAATACGCTTTGCCTTTTTCAATCAAAGTTTCCGCATATTGTTTGTAAATATGCTTGCGTTCGGATTGACGATAAGGTCCGAATTTTTCGTTTTTTCCCGGTCCTTCATCAAAAGGAATGTTGCACCAATTTAAAGCGTCAATAATATATTGTTCGGCATTTGCAACGTAACGAGCCTGATCGGTATCTTCAATGCGCAAAATAAAAGTGCCTTGATGTTTTTTGGCAAATAAGTAGTTAAAAAGCGCAGTTCTTACACCGCCGATATGTAAAGGCCCGGTTGGGCTAGGCGCAAATCGCACACGAACTTGAGTCATATTATCTATTGTTTTATTGTGCAAAGATAAATTATCAATAGGAATAAGCATATTTAATAACAAAAAAAGGTTTTTTTAGTTTCTTTCTTAAAATAGAATACGATATCATTTATTTTATATGCGATTAAACTAAAAATTGTGATTCTGTAATTTTATTTTAATTATTTTTAACTTTCATAAAGGTAGAGTATAAAAAAATTGGACAATTTTGATCGCATACGGTTTAAACTTCAAGAATTTATTAAAAAATATTATTTTAATGAATTGATTAAAGGATTGCTTTTATTTTTAGCGATTGGCGTACTGTATTTTATTTTTACACTGTTTGTTGAACACTTTTTATGGCTGAAACCAAACCTGCGTTCCCCATTATTTTGGTTGTTTGTTTTTATCGAAGCGGCCTTGATTGTGCGCTACATTATTTCCCCGTTGATTAAGATTTTCGGATTGAAAAGGGGAATTACCGAAATTGAAGCCTCTAGAATTATTGGCAATCATTTTCCGGAAGTGAAAGATAAATTGCTGAATATGTTGCAGTTAAAAAACAGCCAGCAAAATTCTGAATTGATTGAAGCCAGTATTGAACAAAAATCGAAAGCCTTGCAGCCAATTCCATTTAAAAGCGCTGTCGATTTTTCGAAAAACAAGAAATATCTTAAATTCGTCCTCATTCCTTTTGTCATTTGGCTGATGGTTTTTATCACTGGAAACAGCGCCATTTTTACAGAAAGTTTTTCCAGAGTGGTGCATTACAACAAGGTTTATTTGCCACCAGCGCCATTTTCTTTTGCCATTTTAAACGATTCCTTATCGGTTGTGGAAGGCGGATCTTTTACGCTTCAAATTGAAACTGTCGGAAGCACCATTCCCGAAAATGTTAAAATTAACTTTTCAAATGAGAGTTATTATTNNATTGAAACCCAAAAAACGAACGAGGTTCAATTTATAAGCGATCATAAAGTTGAAAAATTCACCCAAAATACCGTAGATTATTTTAGTTATTCAAAACAAATTTTTAATGACATCAATTATAAAATCACCACCTCGAACCGGCAATTGAACGATTATGAAGCGCTCAATTTTGTGATTGATGTGATGCCCGATGCGCATCCGCAAATTATTGTGAATTCCGATATTGATTCCATCACACGCGGTCCGGTTCAGTTTGTGGGGCAGTTAAGCGATGATTACGGCGTAAACAAACTTGAGATGGTGTATTACGACAAAAAAAATTCAAAGGTGCTTAAATCGCATTTAATTCCTGTTGATAAATCTGCCATTTCCGATTTTTATTATGTTTTTCCTGAAGGAATTTCTTTGGATGAAGGCATTGATTATGAATTGTATTTTGAAGTGTTCGACAATGATGCCGTAAACGGAAGCAAAAGCACCAAAAGCAACCTATTTTCCTATTATAAAAAAACGGAGCAAGAAATTAATAAGCAGTTGATGGATGAGCAAAAGGAAAATATTGGAGAGATTACGAAGCTGGTTGAAAAATCCAAGCAGGCGAATGAGGGTTTGGAAAAACTTAAAAATGAAATTCAGAAAAAAGCGGAGATTGATTGGAATGACACAAAAAAATTAGAAGAATTGTTGAAGCGCCAAACGCAATACCAGGAAATGATTCAAAAGCAAACGAACCAGCTGCAAAATAATTTGAAAGAGCAAACCGAGCGGAAGGAAACTAAAGAAACTAAGGAGGAATTGTTGAAACGCATTGAAGAAACTAAAAAGTTGGCGGAGCAGGAAAAAATGCTGCAGGAATTAAAGGAGCTTTCAAAAAAATTAGACAAAGAGGATTTGATGGAGAAGTTGAAAGAAATGGCGAAAAAAAATCAGCGAAACGAGCAAAGTTTAGAGCGTATTTTAGAGCTCACCAAACGTTTTTATGTGGAGCAAAAGGCAAATCAGCTTCGTGAAAATATTGAAAAATTGGCTAAAAAGGAAGAAAATTTGTTCAATGAAAACGAGAAAAAAAACACTTCCGAAAAGCAACTGGAAATCAACAATGAATTTGATAACCTTAAAAAGGACAGCAAGGATTTACAAAATGAAAATCAGGGTTTGAAACGCCCAATGAAACTTCCTGAAAACAAAGAGNNCAGAAATCTGCTGCTAAAAAAATGAAGGAATTAAGCAAAAGTATGGAGCAATCAATGATGAAAATGGAAGGGGAATCCATCGATGAAAATATTGAAGATCTTAGAAAAATTGTGGACAATCTGATTGTTTTTTCCTTTGAGCAGGAAGATTTGCTGAATCGCTTTTCAACTGCCAGTATCCAACATCCGGAATATCCAAACAATTTAAAACAGCAATATGTGTTAAAAGAATATTTCAATCATATCGACGATAGCCTCTACGTGTTGGCTTTGCGCGTTGTTCAAATGAGCACGATGATTCAAAAGGAAGTTTCAGAAGTGCATTACAACTTGGACGAATCTTTGTTGAATTTTACCGAGGATAAAGTTGATATTGGTATTTCGAACCAACAATTTGTGATTACTTCTGCAAACAATCTCGCCAATTCGCTAAGCAATTTGTTGGAAAGTTTGATGAATGCCTCACCTAGTTTTGGTCAGGGAAAGGGAAATTCACCTGATTTTGGTTTGCCCGACATCATTAAAAAGCAAGGGGAACTTAATGAACAGATAAAAGATGGCGTGGAAAATGGAGAAAAAGAAGACAAAAAACCTGGAGAAAACGGCGAGGGAATGAATGATGAATTGTATGAAATATACAAACAACAGGAACAACTAAAAGGGATGTTGAAAGATATTTTGGGAGAGGATCCAACCAACGCAAATGGCGCTGGTGACGCCATTAAAAAAATGGAGGAATTGCAAAAAGAATTGCTTGAAAGGGGATTTGCAAAGGAAGTTGTTAAAAAAATTATACAGTTAAACTATGAGCTGTTAAAATTACAAAAGGCCAAAATGGAACAAGGTGAAGACAATATTCGAAAATCGGAAAATCCAAAGTTGATTTTTGAGCGGCGAAATATTGAAGCCATCAAGGTTGAAAATCCCTATTTTAAAACCAATGAAATATTAAACCGACAATCATTACCTTTGCAAACAATTTATAAGAAGAAAGTGCAGGAGTATTTTAAGAAAGAACAGCAGTAAAGGAAAGATGATTGAATTCAATTACGAAACGGATTTCAAATTAGATGATGAAGCATTGATTCAAAACTGGATTTCTGCTTGCATAGAAACCTACGGATTTAACGAAGGCGAGCTGAATTATATTTTTTGTGATGATGATTACTTGCTTAAATTGAATGTGGAATTTTTGGATCACGACACCTTAACTGATATAATTAGCTTTGACTATACGATGGGTAAATTAATCAGCGGCGATATTTTTATTTCTGTTGAAAGGGTTCGTGAAAATGCAGAAATTTTTAATCAAACTATTGATAATGAGATTCATAGAGTGATGATTCACGGTGTTTTACACTATATGGGATATAATGATAAAACTTTTAAAGACAAGGAGATAATGAGGATGGAAGAGGATAAATGCCTGGCATTGTTTAATACCTAATAAACGTTCCACGTGGAACACAATTTAAAAATATGTTTAGTACAGTATATGATGTTATAGTAGTTGGAGGAGGGCACGCCGGCAGCGAAGCTGCTGCGGCAAGTGCCAATATGGGCGCGCACACACTTTTAATTACGATGAGTTTGCAGAATATTGCCCAAATGAGTTGCAATCCTGCGATGGGCGGAATTGCAAAAGGACAAATTATTCGCGAAATTGATGCCTTGGGCGGATATAGCGGCGTGGTTACGGATAAAACTGCCATTCAATTTAAAATGTTGAATAAATCGAAAGGCCCAGCAATGTGGAGTCCGCGTGCCCAAAGTGACCGAATGCGTTTTGCGGAATGCTGGAGATTGATGCTGGAACAAACTACAAATTTGGATTTCTATCAAGATTCTGTAAATGGATTGTTGTTTGACGGAGATAAAATTGTGGGCGTAAAAACTTCGCTTGGCATTGAAATTAAAGCAAAATCAGTCATAATTACTGCCGGAACATTTTTAAACGGTTTGATTCATATTGGCGACAAATCTTTTGGGGGCGGAAGGGCAGGTGAAAGAGCTTCAACTGGAATCACGGAAGATTTGGTTAAAGTTGGTTTTGAAGCGGGAAGAATGAAAACAGGAACACCGCCAAGAGTTGACGGAAGATCATTGGATTATTCTAAAATGATAGAACAGCCTGGAGATGAAAACCCAGAAAAATTCTCTTATTTAGCCACCACCAAACCATTGGAAATTCAGCGCTCTTGCTATATGACTTTCACTTCTTTGGAAGTTCATGACATTCTGCGTGAAGGTTTTGATCGGTCACCGATGTTTAACGGCCGAATTCAAAGTATCGGGCCGAGATATTGTCCTTCCATCGAAGATAAAATTGATCGTTTTGCCACCAAATTACGTCACCAAATTTTTGTGGAGCCTGAAGGATGGGACACTGTGGAGGTTTATGTAAACGGTTTTTCCACGTCGTTGCCTGAAGATATTCAGGACAAAGCATTGCGAAAAGTAGCGGGCTTTGAGAACGTAAAATTTTTCAGATTTGGTTACGCGATTGAATATGATTATTTTCCGCCAACGCAATTGAAACATTCTTTGGAGACCAAACGGATCAAAAACCTGTATTTTGCCGGACAAATAAATGGTACAACAGGTTATGAAGAAGCTGCCGCGCAAGGGTTGATGGCAGGCATAAACGCTGCCCTAAATATCCAAGGAAAAGAGCCTTTTGTATTGAAACGCGATGAAGCTTATATCGGTGTTTTGATTGATGATTTGATTACAAAAGGAACTGAAGAGCCCTACAGAATGTTTACTTCAAGAGCAGAATACAGAACTTTGTTACGTCAGGACAATGCCGATTTACGATTAACACCGATGGCTTATGAATTAGGAATGGTGTCAAAGGAACGAATGGACAGGGTAGTTGAAAAGCAGGATAAAACCGATTTATTTGTAAAATTTTTATTGGAAACCAGTGTGCTTCCTGAAGAGATAAATCCGATTTTAGAAGCCAATGATTCTGCTAAAATTGACCAGTCTATGAAGATGTTTAAAATAGCAGCAAGGCCACAATTGAACTTTACAGATTTAAGGAAACTGGCAAAAGTGGAAGCGTTCGTTATTGAAAATAATATTGATCGGGAGATAGAAGAGCAAACCGAAATTCACGTAAAATACGCTGGTTATATCGACAAGGAAAGGAACCAGGCCGATAAAGTGAACAGGCTGGAGAATGTGTCTGTTCCATCAAATTTTGATTATGCTAAAGTGAGATCTTTGTCTATTGAAGCACGACAGAAACTGACTAAAATACAACCCACGACCATTTCGCAAGCAAGCAGAATCAGCGGTGTTTCGCCAAGCGATATTGCGGTTTTACTGGTTTATATGGGACGATAATTTTTTGATGTTCCACGTGGAACATCAAAAAATTAATTCTGATTAAATATTCAATTTTTTATAAAATGATTTCCGAAACAACGCATTATTTAACATGTAAAGATTATACCGTATCGCATAAAAATTTCGATTTGTTGTATCATAACGATTGGGAAATGCTTGAAACTTTTCCGCAGCCGAAAGCAGAAGAATTGTCGGGATATTATGAAAGTGATGAATACATTTCACACACAGATTCAAAAGAAACAGTTATTGATAAACTGTATCAAATTGTAAAAAAGCTTGCCATATCCAATAAATTGAAACTGATCAATTCTTTTAAAACTACCGACAAAAATTTGTTGGATGTTGGATGCGGAACAGGATATTTTTTACTGATTTGTAAAAATAACGGATGGAAGGTTACCGGCGTGGAGCCAAATGCAAAAGCAAAAATTTCCGCTGAAAATAAATTAAATGGAAAATCAGCTTCAGAAATCAAATCAGAAATCAATCAGTTAAAAAGTGAAGCGCAATTTGATGTGATCACTTTATGGCATGTATTGGAGCACGTTCCAAATTTGGAGGCATACATTTCAACATTGAAAAAATTGTTAAAACCCGATGGTGTTTTAATTGTTGCGGTTCCAAATTTTAAAAGTTATGATGCCCATCACTATAAACAATTTTGGGCCGCTTTTGATGTTCCAAGACATTTGTGGCATTTTTCAAAAAAATCGATTCAATTGCTATTTGAAAAACAGGAAATGAACATCGTTAAAATTTTACCTATGTGGTTTGATTCTTTTTATGTTTCCTTATTGAGTGAAAAATATAAAAACGGAAAAGACAATTTTTTGAAGGCTTTTTACATCGGCTTCATCTCAAACATAAAAGCAATCGAAACTAAAGAGCATTCTTCCCTGATTTACCTCCTTAAAAAAGCCAAAAACTAATTTTAAAGCGATTTAAGCGTGGTTTTACAGCATAATCGTCTTGTGGCATTTCATTTTTCTAAAAACGCCAATATTCGAGGATAATGAGTCCAATTTTTATCAGAATTTATTATAATTACCCCTTAAATGATAGATAAAATCAATATTGAAAAATATTTTGCCAAACCTTGTTTTTTGTTTATATATTCGCACAAAAATTTAACCCAACAATTCAAAATTTTAAAAATGAAAAAAATACTTATCGTCGCTTTTGCCATTGCATTGGCATCTTGTAACCAAACTAAAATAGCTTATATTGATGTTGAAGTTATTATGAAAGATTATAGCGCCACAAAAGCTTTAGAAGAAAAATTAAAAGCGAAACAAGAAGTTTTTGCAAAACAATTGGACAGCCTCCAAGGTCCTTTTCAATTAAAGGTACAGGAATATTATAAAGCGGCTCCTCAAATGTCCCCTCAAAAAAGAGCGGAAGCTGAAGGTGCTTT
Organism: Lutibacter sp.; assembly: GCA_003516285.1. Classification (GTDB taxonomy): domain Bacteria; phylum Bacteroidota; class Bacteroidia; order Flavobacteriales; family Flavobacteriaceae; genus Lutibacter. The sequence goes on from DPCK01000070.1 coordinate 9,120, forward strand.
GCAACAAGAACAGCAATTTTTACAGGCAAGACAACAACAAGCTTCTGAAGAACTTCAAAAAGAAAATTTGGAAAACAGCGAAGCGTTGACCAAAAAAGTGGATAGTTTTGTGGCAGATTATGCTAAAGCCAAAGGATATCAGTTAATTATTGGCACATCGGGTAAAGGAACGGTGATGTATGGTGATGAAAAAATGAATGTAACTACCGATATTTTAGAATTATTGAATAAAGATTATTCAAAGGAATAAATTTTAGAACCACTAAAAAAATCGTCTTGGAAATATTTCCAAGACGATTTTTTTCTATTAGAATTTCAATTTAATTTAAAAGCAGGTTATTTCACCTAAAACTCCACTTTGGTGTAAATTACATTTCTCTCTTTTAGATAATTCAGAAAATAATGGAAGCATTTTTCGTGCTTTCCAACCAATTCGGGAGGGAAAACACCTTTTTCTGAAAACAATCCGTCTAAAAACAAGTTTGCGGCAGCTGTGGCCGTGTAGCCGGTAGTTCTTGCCATAGATGAAGCGTTAGTTTTTGGGCAAAATTCATCGTGTAAATTGTAAATAACGGTTTTGCTTTCGCCAATTTTGTTTGTGCCTTTCAGCGTAATTCGCATCACCGTAATTTCTTCTTCCGTATCACCCAATTTCCACTCGTTAAACAATATTTTTGAGGAAAATTCCAAAGGAGAAATCGAAATTCCGTTGACCACGATGTGTTCTTCATTAAAAAATCCGCTTTTTTTCAACACATTGATATATTCAATATGACCTGGGTAGCGCAACGTTTTCTCCTTCATATTTGGAATATGCGCCATGGTGTAAATGATAGATCGCAATCCGTCTGAATTAAAAGATTCCAAAGTTCCAACACCATTGAAATCAACAAATTCAACATCAGATAAGGCGTCTTTTACAATCACATTACCGTTTTCTACGTAACGGGCCGGACGCGTATATTCTTCAATAACGTCAACCGGCGAAAAAGGCGCTTTATAATTGAAAGGCCATTTTTTTATTTTAGGCAAGCCGCCAACCAAACATTCAAAGTCGGTAATGTTTAATTTTTCGTTGTAATAGCCCAAAATAATATTACCCATTCCCGGAGCCACGCCGCAATCAACGATGGCTGTTACCTTTTTTTGTTTGGCAAGCTCAAATAAATCGAGGGAGTTTTCAGGAAAAAAAGAAATGTCTATCACGTTTTTACCGACTTCAATAATGGATTTTAAGGTTTCAAAACCTAAAAATCCGGGAACGGCACAAATCACCAGATCAAACGGATTTATTGCTTTTTGAAGTGCCAATTTATCGGTCACATCCAGCACAATTGGTGTCAGTTTTTCGCACTTTTTTACGGCTTTGTCCAAGGTATTTTTGTTGAAATCAGTAAGCGTTACCGAATGATTTTTTGCCATATCAATGGCCATTGTGGAGCCAACCATACCGGCGCCTAATACAATAATATTGCTCATAATGTTATTAAATTTGAATTTGAAAAAAGAAATAGAATTTTGGAAGAAGAAATTAATTCTTCATATAAGTGGCTGTAAATTAAAATGTTATAATCCCGGAATTAAAATCCAAGGCATTTCAGAAATATGTTTTATTTGGTACAATAACATTCTATAAACATACAATTTATTTTGCAAAGAATACTTTTTTACTTGTTAAACCTGTATTTTTAGGCGATTGGACTATTTTAAAAGGCGAATCTAACAGACAAGTTTGGGGTAAATTCTAAAGATTTAATGTTTATTTGTTTTGCTTTTGATGAATCGTCAGAATCCACAACATAATAAGTGTCTAAAAGTTGTTTCTTATTAAGCACATTTAGAATGCCAAATTTTAAATTGGATTGCATGTGTTGTGTTTTTAGAAAAAGGTAATTTAGAGAGAAATCAATTCGGCTGTATGCCTTGAGTCTTTCGGTATTTAAAGCGGCATAATTAACAACGGTAAAATTTCCATTTTGTATTGTTTCTTGATCTGTATTTATGGGTGTAAATGGTTTTCCGGATTTTATAATTCCGCTGATTGACGTGTTTAAACGCTCATTAAAATGAAAATTAAAACCAAGGGTTGAAGAATGTCGGATATCATTGTTGCTTGGAAAATAGCTTTCGTCAATTTGTTTAAACAATAAATCACTGGTGCTTAAGGTGTAAGATGCCCAAAATTCGGTTTTTTTGCTTCTGTGGTTCAATAAAACTTCCATGCCAGAGGATTTTTGTTCGCCATCCCATCTTTTATTTTGAATTTGATTTTGAAATCCCTGCCCAGAAATTAATATCCCTTCTATATTTTTATGAAACAGACTTAAATCCACAAGAAAATTATTTTTTTTAAATGTGCTTCCAATCGAAAATTGCTGACTTTTTATCAGAGGTATATTTTCATCGGCCATAACCCATCTTTTGGTTTCAACACCTAAAAAATCATCCAAATAATCAATTACTTGCGAGGTATACTGGGATTTTGTTTCGAAACGGGCATTTAAATTTAGGTTTTCATTAAAAGAATAGCTGACGTTAATTCTGGGTTCTATGGTAGTTTGGTTGATTTTGTCAAAATAATTAAACCTTACGCCGGTGCGGATAAACCAAAAGTGATTTGTGAAGTTGGTTTCTGCAAATGCCGAATGGTTTAGCATCACGCTTCTTTGGATTCTATTATACGAAGGGTTATTGACATTTGTGCTGCTTAGCACGCCAGTTTCNNCCAATTGTTGCTGATTATTTTGATAATTGTCGGACAATAATGCGTATTTTGAATGATAGCCAGAAATTGCAACCTTGGTTTTACTGTTAATTGTTGCGTTATAACTTATCCCGATGGCGTCTGAATTTTGTTTTATTTTATCCGTCAAATTACTGCCTTCTGCTTCGAAATAATTAAGGTCGTTTTTAATTTTAAGGTAGCTTACCTTAATGCGGTTGTTGTTATTTAAGTTGTATAACAAGCTTACATTTACGTCGTAAAAGTTAAAATCGGAATTTGAAGCCGTTGTGCTCACCGAACTGTTTTGAAATGTTTTGTTAAAATAAGCGACATACGTAGGCGTATTAAACCAATTGTTATTGGAATTTCGGAAAGAGGTTTTAAGTTCCAGTTTATCAGTTACCGGCACCTTAATAAATCCGTCGTAGAATATAAAATTAGCGCCCATTCCGCCACTCAATTTATTTTGGGAAATATCGTCGGTTTCTAACAAAATAGTGCTTGAAACTCCGTCGTTATATTTAGCGCTGGTTCCGTTTTTTATAATGGAAATATTTTTGGTCAGGTATGGATTTATGGCAGAAATAAGTCCGAAGAAATGTGTGGGATTGTATAATTTAATGTTATCCCAAAAAATAACATTTTGATCGCTTACGCCGTTTCTAACATTGATGTTGGAAATAGATTCGTTCGGACTTTCAACTCCTGGAAGAATTTGCGATGTTTGCAACAAATCGGGTTCAACCTGGCCGGCTAAAATACTGAAATTTGTCGTTTTTAATTGAATCGTTCCGTCGTTTAATTTGGATAAACTATTGGTAATGTAGTTATTAATAAACACTTCACTTAATTCAAATTCTTCTTCAAACATCATCAATTTTACGCAGTTTGAAGTTGGGGAAACCAACTCATTTACATTTTTCAGGATTGGTTTATAGCCTAAATACCTAAATTCAACATTGTCTGAAATTTTTAAGTTTTCCAGGGTAAATGAACCATTTTCATTTGAAATTGTGCCATATAATTTTCCGGAAACAATGATGGTGGCATTATTTATTGGTTTGGCGTCTTTATCAAATAAATAGCCGCATATTTTTATATTTTCAAGTTTTGGAGCGATTGAAATAAAACGTTCGTCAATTTTTGTGGCAGTTAAAAATGTGTTGGAATTTATATATTCGAGGACTTCTTTTAATGTTGAAATTGTTGAAATTTTTTCCTGAAGCCGAATGTTTTCAACCGTTGAAATGACATAAGAAAATTTAACATCGAATTTATTTTCAACCAGTTTTAATTCTTCCAAAAAAGAAAAACTATTTTGTGAGTTTACTTTTAGGGAAGAAAAAAGCATCATAAAAAGCAGTATCCAAAATCTATTTCGATAAAATAATCTCATTATCTTTTATGCGATAGTTAATATTCAAAGGTAATGTAATGGATTTAATTGCTGAATTCAAGTCTTTATTGTTAAAACCACCTGTAAAAAGAACCTTGGTGTTTACTGATTCTGAAATGATTTTCATTTTAAATTGCCTTTCAAACTCAGCCAAAACCTCGGTGTAAGGCTCTTCGGTAAATTCACTTTCGTTGTTTAACCATAAAGGAGCGGACGATTTTGGGTTAAGCAATTTTACCAATTGGTTGTTTTTTGTAAGCTGAACGCCTTCGCCTTTGGTTAAAATAATTTTAGTGTTGTGATGCGAAACGGCTACGCTTCCTTCATAACAGAAAACCTTAAATGAATTTTCTCTCGATTTTACGTTAAATTTTGTGCCCAAAACCGCTACATTTCCCTGTTCGGTTTCAACATTAAAAGTGCTGCCTTTTTTTACGCTGAAATAAGCTTCACCATCCAATTTTAACTGCCTGTTTTTTTTGAAAGAGCTTTTGCTGAAGGTAATTTGCGAAACTGCATTTAAAGTAACCGAAGATTCATCGGGTAAAACGAAGCTTTTATTTTCGGCGAAATCAGCTTTAAGCGTTTCTTGGTTAAAGTTGAAAAGAAAGTAAGTTAATCCAACCAATAGCGCAATTGATGCAGCTATTTTGAATGCAAAGTTTCTGCGAAATGAAATTACTTTTGTTTTTTTCTTGGTGCGATTTGCAATTCTGGCTTTAAAATCCTGAAGCGCAACAGTTTCGTTTACGGATGTTAAATTGATATTTTTAGCTTCTTCAGCAATATTTTTATACAATTTATAGTCATCAGTTTTGCGAAATGCAGCCAACTCTTCATCGGTCATTTCATTATTTAGCCATTTTAATATGTTTTTAAAGTCTTCCATTCGGTTATATGACAACTAAATTATATTTTACCCTACCTTATTTAAACTCTTCAATTTGAGTTCTTAACGCCAATAAAGCCTTACTCATTCTTTTTTCAACGGCTTTTAGGGAAATGCCCAATAATTCGGCAATTTCTTTATATTTTTTTCCTTCAATTCTATTCAATAAAAAAACTTCACGACTTGAATCGGTTAAATTGCCAATGGCTTTTTCAAGTTTGTGTTTAAACTCTTTTTCCCTTAATGCACTTTCGGGTGTTTCAGTTTCAATATATAAGTTGGTGGAATTATTCTCAAAGTTCCTAACAACTTTTTCATGTTTTTTAGCATTAAGAAATAAATTTTTGGCAACAGAAAACAGATAAGATTTCGCTTTCAGCAGGTCGAATTTATTGCAATTCTCCCATATTTTTATAAAGGCCTCCTGTACAATATCAAACGCTTCGTCTTTATTTTTATTCTTTACGAGTATAAACCTAAAAACGTGATTCACCTCTTGTTTATAAAAAATATCAAATTGCTTTTCATCGCATAAATCGGTAAAATTCATTGCTTTTCTATTTTTTTAGTATGAAGCAAAAATAGAAATAAAATATGAATGAAGATTTTTTCTGGAAAACAGCGCGGTTTATCGCTTCTGAAAAAAAATAAAATTTAAGGTAGGGTATTTTAAAAGTGCGTTGTCTTAATGGTGTGAATCGGAAATATTTCGAATTACTTAAAAAAAGAAATAATCATTTAAAACTACAATTATGAAAACAAAAAATTTATTTACGGCAACAATTTTATTATTATCAATTACTTTTTTGGCTTCTTGTTCTAATGACGATGGCCCATCGTATGGCGACGAAAAAAGCCAAACCAATTTTTATATTACCGATGCTCCAACAGACAATGCAAATGTTAAAGGGGTAATTGTGACAGTGGCGGATGTAAAAATTAACGGTGTTTCCATAGAAGGTTTCACAAAAGCAACCATTGATTTAATGCAATACCAAAAAGGTATGAAGAAATTATTGGGTAATTTAGAGCTGAATACAGGAACTTATTCAAATATTACATTGGTATTGGATCACCAAACTGATGCAAGCGGAAATGCTCCGGGATCTTATGTATTAATGACCAACGGAACCGTAAAGGCAATCCAAAATTCATCAAACAGCATTGATATTAACGGTGCTTTTGAAGTGTTAGCCTCTAGCCAAAACAATGTTGTTTTAGATTTTGACATCAGAAAAGCCATTGTTGAAAGCGGAAGCAACGATTTCAAATTTGTTACGGCAAGCGAACTTTCAACCAGCGTAAGAGTTGTGAATGAAGCCAGTGCCGGCGAAATTAAAGGAACGGCAAGCGATGTCCAAAATACTTCAGACAAAATTATTGTTTATGCTTATGCCAAAGGAACATTTAATGCAGCTAAAGAAACAAGTTCGCAGGGAAGTGGCGTAATGTTTGCAAAAGCAGCAAACAGCTCAAGCGTAAATAGCACAACAGGAAGCTACGAATTGAATTTTTTGTCGAAAGGAGATTATGAATTGCATTTTGTATCCTATAAAGATTCAAATAACGATGGAAAGTTTGAATTTAACGGACTTTTAGATGCATCAACGGTTACAGGTATCGATTTGAATAATATTTCAATTGATTCTTCATTAAACGTTAACATTGCAGTTATTTTAAAAGCAAAATTATTATAAAAAGGATTTATTTAAATCAATAAGAATCACAAACTGGCTGCATAAAAAATTGAATGCAGCCAGTTTATAAAATGATAAAAAATGAGAATATTAATTATAATGATGGCGTTTATTTTATCACATAACATAAACGCACAAAGCGCAACTGAAGCGGATAAAGATTCCTCATTTGGCATAAAAGGCGGATACAACCTGGCTTCGGTAAGAAATTCTGATGGAGACGAAACTGATCAACGCCATGGATTTCACATTGGGTTTTTTAATGAATCTGCGCTGTCAAATTTATTGTCAATTCAAACGGAGTTGACTTATTCACAACAAGGTTATGAATTTGAAAACAGCAGTTACAGGCTGACGCAGAAAATTGATTATATTAACTTGCCTTTGATGTTAAAACTGTATCCAACAAACGTTTTTTATTTGGAAGCTGGACCACAAATTGGGTATGCAATTTCACATAAAGAGGAAGTTGAAACCTTTGGCCTTAGCAGCACCAATACCTATGAGCCTAATTCATTTGATTGGGGCATGAATTTCGGTGTTGGTTTTAAATCGGAAACGGGCATTGTTTTAGGCGCTAGATACCATTATGGTTTGGGGAAAATTTATGATGAAACCAATTATTATAACAACGTATTGCAATTTTCATTAGGATTTGAATTTTAATAATTGCATTTTACCATCTTGAAATTTATGAATTTCCCCTTCATTTTAATCTTTGATAACATCAGATGATCAAATAAGCGGAAGGGGAAATCTTAAATTAATCAATTAATAATTAAATTTGTTTTTAATATTTCAAAACTCACAAATGAATTTCTCACTTAAAAAGATCTCTTTTTTATTTCTTTTGCCAATAGCAATATTTGGCTGTATGAAAGAAATTGACCTTACGGAAGGTGAAAACCCCAATACTAACAACGCCAATTCAGAAACTTCAAATTACTATAAAAGAATAGGAATGTATGATGGTTCTTTCGACGATTTGATCGACAACATTTCCTGTTCCTCAGTTAAATTGCCTGTTTCCTTATTGGCAAATAACATTCCTTTAACAATAACCAAAATAGCAGATTATCAATTGGTTTCGAATATTTTTAACCTGTCACCCATTGATACAGATACCGTTGTTTTTAATTTCCCCATCACAATTTTAAACCAAGATTACAGCCAAACATCGGTTACAAGCCAGAGCCAGTTCAATAATTTGTCCGCTCTCTGCAATCAGGCAATTGGCGCAATTACTTGTGTAGATATTGTGTATCCAATTAAAATATCGCTTTATAACACAACCACCGAACAAACCACTATTATTTCAATAGTTAATGATCAGAATTTATTCGATTTTATGGCCAATTTGTCCGTAAAAGAAGTCTACAGCGTTCAATATCCAATAAATGTGAAAATTATTGGCAATGTGAATATTTTGGTTAGCGGCGATATTCAATTGAAATCAATAATAAACGATTGTTTAGATTGATGAAATGTAATTATTGTAAAATTAAACCGATGAAGAATATCTTTAAAAGTGTTTTGCTAATTTTCTTTTTAACAATAAGTTGTAGTGAAGACGACAGTCCGGGGAATATTTTAAACAACGGTAATTATCCTTTTAAACAACAAGTTGGCTATTCGGCAAATGATATTTTGTCCAATAAAACATTTACAAATATTTATATTGAAGTGATGTATGTTGACGGATTTAAACCAAGCGCCGAAGCTTTAACAAACCTTAAAAACTTTATTGAGGCGAGAACTTATAAAACCAACATTGTAATTGAACAGCGATTAATTAATATTGCCTTAAAGTCAGCGTATTCAATGGAAGACATAAGAAGTATTGAAGACGCAAATCGAAGTATTTTTTCATTTGAAAACCAACTTGCTATTTCAGCATTGTTTTTAAACGGAAAATCTTCAACCGATACCGAAAACACAAGTGTATTGGGAACTGCTTACAGAAATACTTCATTCGTTATTTATGAAGAAACCATTAAAGCAGCATCCAATAATATTTTAGGGCCTAGCAAAATAATTTTGGAGTCAACCGTAATATTGCATGAATTTTGCCATCTTTTAGGTTTGGTAAATTTAGGCACCAATATGGTTGCAAACCACGAAGACACTGCACATAGCGCACATTGTACTGTTGAAAACTGTTTAATGTACTATTTAATTGAAAATGGCAAAAATGTGCATCATGTGGTTAAAGATGCGCAAATTCCTCAATTGGATTCCTTTTGTTTGGCCGATTTAAAGGCCAATGGCGGAAAATAGTTAGGTCCCTAAATTACGCTTTGTAAAACTTTCCTTGCCAGGTATTTTTTTCAATCAATTTTTTGTCGATTTTGGCAACAATTTCAAAGTTTTTGAGACCGTCCCATTTTGGCGCAATCAACAAATCGAAAGGTGCTTCGCTTGAAAAGCGTTCAATGCTGATGTTTGGCCTTAAATAACCTACAAAATCACTCATAAAATCGATGTATGCTTCTGAAGAAAACAAATCAAAATCTTCCGGATTTCTTTTGTATTGTACAGCCATTACAGAATTTTTGACAATTTGCAGATGGTGCATTTTTAACGCCTGAATGGGAAGTTTTGAGATTTCTGTTGCGTGGTTCAGCAATTCTTCTTTGGTTTCTCCAGGCAATCCGATGATTAAATGCGCACCCAAATGAATGCCTTTATTGGCGCAAAGTTCAAAAGCCGTTCGAGTTTCTTCAAAAGTGTGGCATCGGTTTACTTTCAACAAGGTTTTATTTAAGGTGCTTTCAACTCCAAATTCTAAGGATATAAAGTTTTTTTTCGATAAAAAGGACAAGTAATCAATCACTTCTTCCGAAATGCAATCGGGACGCGTGCCAATCACCAAACCAATGACGTTTGGAAATTTCAAGGCTTCGTCGTACATCTTTTTAAGCGATTCAATATCAGAATAAGTATTTGTATATGCCTGAAAATAAGCGAAATATTTTTGAGATTTGTATTTTTTGTCGAAAAAAGCAATCCCGTGTTCTAATTGTTGGGTAATACTTTTTGTTGATTCGCAATAGGACGGATTAAAAGTGTCGTTGTTGCAATACGTGCAGCCACCATAACCTTTTGAGCCATCTCGGTTCGGACAGGAAAAGCCGATATCCAAAGATATTTTTTGAACCCTTTCTCCAAAAGTAGATTTTATGAATGAGCTATAATCGAGATAACGTTTACCGGTGAATTGCATCTAAAGGATTTGTGATGCAAAATTATCAAAAGATTTGGATTGGGTTAGGTTAAACAGGATGTTTATTTGAGTTAAATAAAATTGACGTCTTGACGAAAAGTAGTCGTCCATTACTTTAAGAATTGCATATCCTATCCAATATTTTTATTTCAATTTTAATTTTTATTGCCCTTGTTCTTAACCTGATTTCGCCATAAAATATAGAATATAATCATCAAAATAGGCAATACAATAAAAACAATGACATCAAACAAATTATTGAGATCTATGGGTGTATTGTCTTGCGGATTTGGCGAATGTGTGGGTCGCTGCCCGTAAATAAATCCGGTAAAAAAGAAGAGCACGATATTTCTAAATTTAAAAATTGACGGTAGCATAAACGAAGTTTTTAATTAAGTTTTCAAGATAATCAAAATATTGCATATTAAATCGAAGGAATTTTATTTTAGCACAAGTTTAATAATTAATGCCGCTTTTTTTAATAAAATATTTGTCAGGTTATGCTTATTTATCCTGAGTTTTTTTGGTAAAACGCTAAAAACTTGTCTATTTTCTCAATTCATTTTTCAATATTCAAATTAATTCCAAAATACAACTTACATCTCTTGAAAAGCGATGGTAATCCACACGCTGTCTTCATAGATATCAACCGCCAAAACGCGTACTTTTTCTCCCGCTAAAATGTATTTTTCGTAAATTGCCTGTTTGTCATCAACATCATAAACCTGCACCGCATTGATGGCCGATAAAATATCGCCTTTTTTGGGAAGTTCTCCATCACTTTGTCCATATTGCATTGTTCCGTCCATTCCTGTATATAGGTTTTTGGTAAAATGAAAATTTCTTTTTGGTTTTTCAAAAACCACCAAGCCTTCATTTGGCATTAAGGCATTTATGGAATCTTGCGCGGCTTCATAATATAGATCTTCATCGCCATATTTGTAGATATAACCCAAATAAGTATCAACTGATTCAGAATTTAATGCTTTATTCCAATCCGGATTTTCACTTTGTTCAATGCCCATTTCAGTTTCGGCAGTGCCATCGCCGCTGCATTGGTCAATCATTACAAATAAAAGAATAATGCCTATGGCGCCGCTAAGAATGTACCATATTACTTTCGGCTTTTTAATAAAGGCCGGAGATATGGGAACCCGTGAACTGTTGTTGGTTGTTTTTTGGTTTGAAGTAGCGCCCGGAATCTCAATTTCTGCTGAATCTAAATCTTCCATTAATTTATTTACCGCCCAATCAAAATCCTGCGTGAAATCCACATATTGATGCCGTGCCAAACGCATAGGCACTTCACAGGGTTCAATGAGTATGGGCGATATAATTTTTCCCAGGCTTTTTGCGTAGGACATTTCGTCTTTTACATTGTTAGAAGCGACCGAGGTTTTAGACATCACAATAAGAAACACATCAGCAGCTTTTATTTGCTCTTCTAAAGTGTTGTCCCATTGTTCTCCGGTTCGTATGTTCTTGTCGAACCAAACATTTGCGCCTTTTTCCCTGAGCGCATCTACAAGGGTTGCTATATAATCAAGATCAGCCCGTGAATAGCTTATAAATATTTTTTTCTTGGTTGCCATAATTTGTTTTTTTGGTTAGTATTTTAGTTGGTATGATTTTTTAAAAATATCGTTGTCGCACACATACAATTCTCCCATTACGCCCACCATTAACCAGTCGCCTGCTTTGCCTTTCATAATGCCTTCCATAGTTTCCACTTCAAATGGTTCCATAATTTGAGCACACTGAATAGGAATTGGTTTTTTTACTGCAGTTTTAAAGGCCAATTTTGGCAGTTCCTGTTGGTTAAATTTTAGCATCATTTAAAAAAATTAAAACGAATTTAAGTTAAAAATTTGATTTTCAAAAACTTGGTAAAATCATCATCTTCGGTGTTCATTAAATTGGAATAAGCCACAAAAGCATTGGTGTGTATGGATATTTTTTCGCGAATTCCTGCCGCTTCCGCCGCCAGGGAATAATATTCTTTGGCTTTTTCAAAATTGCCGTTGTACATTGCCGCTTCTGCAATTGTGGCATTTTTCCACAGACTGCTAAAGGAATCTTTTTCTGCTGCATCTATTGCTAGCTGCGCATATTCACGCATTTTATTTTTGTCTTCTTCAACCACCAAACTCAAAAAAGCCAAATTGATGGCGTGGTAATAAATTTGTTCATTTTCCTTCTTTTCAGATGAAATTTCAAGTCCTTTGCCGTAATATTCCATTGCTTTTTTACCGTCTTCTTCCAAAAATGTTTGAAGATATCTTCTTTTAAGCCTTCCGCCCAAAACACCCATTAAATCGGTATTCTCTTGTGAAAGCGGATGATTAATCAAAATATCCATCACTTCTTCATTCTTGTCTAAACCTTCCAAGGCAAAAAGCAGTTGTTTTAAACCCTTTGCATTTAATGTGTCTTTGATTGGTAGCAATTTTTTTACGACGGCATTATATTCACCCAATAAATTATTGATTTCTTCCTGATTGGTATACAGATTGTAAAATTCATTGTCGTTTAAAGTGTCGATAATTAGCCGATAACTGTCGTTTTCCTTGCTGGTTGGCTGTACCATAGAAAAATGATTTCCGGCTACAGTTATTCGATACTTATCTTCAAAAGGATCAAAAATAGTTTGTAACGGCACATCTTTATCGTCCGTTCCCGCAACAGCTTTAAAATTAAAAGGAATTTCTTCTGAAAAGTTTTTTTGCCAATCACTGCGCAATTTTTTAATAAAAGGCGCTTCCTTTAGAAGATCCGCCCAACGGCTGTCTGCTATTTTTGATGATTCACTATCAATGCCATTACTGGGCGTGCCAAAAAGCAGTACGTGCGTTATTCTGTCCAAATCATTTTTATCGAGTTCCAGCAACGCTTTTTGTACGCTCAATCCGCCCAAACCGTGGGCAACAATGGCGATGCGTTTGTATTTGCCGTATTTGTGGTTTATGGATGCAGAAAGATAATCCGCAACCCGCTCAATATCTTCAACGGATGCCCAAATGCCTTTTCCCATTTGTGGTTTCACGTTTTCTGAATAACCAAAAGGAAACATATCCCAACCGTGCATTTTGGGATCTTCTAATATATAATTTTGAATCGCGTCAAAAGTATTGGCCGATTCTCCTGAAAATCCGTGGACAAACAAAACCGCATTCACGGCTGCTTCTCGTTCCCTGAAATTGGTGACAATTTCTTTTCCAATGGCCTTTGGCGACGCCTCAACTAATGGAGTTGGTGCAGTTGCCTTGTACAGTTTTTCTTTTGGAAGTTTGCTTAAAATAAAATCGTCATACATTTGGATGTTTACAAAAGGTCGTTGAATTGGCTTTCTTTCAGGAACTTTTTTCATTAAGTAATTGATCACATCCGTCATACGAACATAAGGTTCTTCAAAAAACGCCCTTTGTTCCCCTTTTAATGCTTCAATTAAACATTTGGTAAACAAACTTAAGGAGTCGCCCGGAAGAATGTACGATTTTTCCTCGGCCCTGCAGGAAGTAAGAAAAGACATTCCTTTTCCGTCATCAATTTTTTGGGCCAAACCTTCCGGATTTCTCAATCGGCTTTTTAATTCTGTCGCATTAATTTCAGGACCTGATTTTGTCATTCCTTCCGCGTGGCAGCAATCTAAAAACAGAATAATTCGCTTTGATTTTAACGCATTTATTTTTTCTTTAAGCTCTTCTGCCCGCACCCAGGTTTTTTCAAAATTTTCAATGGTGCAATCATTAGGCTGCAAAAAATAATGTCTGCTATTTTCTTCCTCTGGCTTTAATGGAGTACCTGTTTTTCGGCTTGCAATTAAATCATTGTCTGTAAAAGTGCCTCCGTGTCCCGAATAAAATAAAAATACCGAGGAGTCTTCATCTGTTTTGGCAATTAAATTGTCAAACGCATCCAATATGTTTTTTCTAATAGCCAGTTTTTCTGTTAACAGCGTAATATTTTCTTTTTTATAACCGGCTATTTTTTTATTTGAAAGGATTTCATAGACAGCTTGTGCATCTTTTACGCTCTCTGGCAAATCGTGGCCAACGCCAATAATTATGGCATAAGAGTTTTTTAAAGCATTCATATTTTAAGCCTATAAAGCATTGTACATTTTTTTTATGATGTCTATATGTGATTGGGAAATATCCATTCTTGCCATATTTACCACTTTTAACAAGGATTTGGTGAGTTCGCTTTTTTGTTTCGTGATAACGCCTTTAGCTTCCAAAGCATTGCAAATAAACACGCCGCTTTTATCTGAAACATCAATGTCTTCTTCTGAAGCAAGGTCGATTAAAGCCTTGTCCAGACTTTGTTTTATGGTCATCAATTGTTGAAATGGCGGCTCATTTGAAGCGTTTTCAATGTCGAAAGAAGATTTGCCTGTGCTCATTTTTTCCGGCCTGATTATTTCAAATGTAGATTTGGCGACTTCCAGCTCTTTTTCAAAAGACATTGCGATTCCTGAGCCGTCAACTTTTAAGGTTCCCAGTCGCTGAAAAACGCCTGCAAAGCTTTTTCTGAAATAAAATAAAATCAGAAATAAGGTAAGTGGCCAAATTATTATTTCAATCAGTTTGATAATTAGTTCAAAATTAGCGGTGGAAGAATTTTCTTGGATCATAAGAATGCTTTGTTTGTTTAGTGCCAATAATTTAAAATATTTTTAAAAGATGGCGTGTCTTTATACTTTATAAAATGAGGGTCATTTTGAAAAGTTTGCGAAGTGAACAAAAAACCTCCTGCTGCAGCTTTCATCAAATACTTTTCCATTTCAGTTTTTTTGTCTGAAACCGCATAAAACTGCGCAAAAGCATAATCAATACTGCCAAATTGATAACGATCCCGCAAAATTTCTAAATTTTTAAGGTATTTTTCAGCTTGCTTTTCGTTGCTCATTTTAAGGTTGCAAATGGCAAGTTTTGCCAAAAATTCAATATTTTCCAGATTTTGTGTGTGTAATTCTTTCCATATTTTTTCAGCTTCTGCAAAGTCATTTTTAAAATAGAAGGCTTCAGCCAGCATTGTTTTTTCTGAAGTGTTTTTTGCGGAATGTATTATTTTATTCAAATATTCATTTGCTTTATCCGCATTTTCCATTAGTAAATATTCCTTTGCGGTGAACAAATATAAATCCTGATAGGTTTCAAATTTGTTCAAAAGTTGCAATTTATTTAATAATACATCAATTTTGGCGTCATTTTTTGCACGAACATAAGAAGCAATCAATGGTTTTTTAAGAATCGGATTTTCAACAGTTTCTATCATCGGTTCAAGAAGTTTGATTACCACATCATATTTTTTCAGTTCAACATCAGCCAAAGTCTTAACATAAATGCGACTGATGCAATCCTGGCAATTTCTAATATCCATACTTTCCATTTTTATGGCTTTAAAAATGGGTTCAACATCTTGGGGTTTGTTTACAAACTGCAAAGCCACAATCATCACGCTTTTGTTCGATTTCAGATCAAATGGTGCCATCGCAAATTCTTCCAGCGTGGTATTGTAAACTTTTTTGTTATTTCCTGCCAATAAGGCTTGGTAGGTATTTAATAAATTAAGCTGTCTTTTGTTGTTTTTTGAGTCGGGTTCTATGGCTTTCAATAAAGAATCAGCAACAAAATAATTACCGATGTTATAATAATAGGCAACTCTGAATACTTTTGGTTCAAAATAATCGTCATCAGCTTCAATGGCTTTGTTTAAAAGCTGTAGGCTTTTTTCATCATCATCAACATTTTTCGCTTCCAGAAAATATTTATAGGCATTGTATTTAGGCGGTGATTCCTGAAGCATTTCCTTTTTACGGTCTTCCGTCATTAAAAATCCCAGAATTTGTTCTTTTAGCTCATCAATACATTTTAAAGCGTCATTGGTGCCACATTGATTCGTTTCAAACGCGATAAGTGTTTCATCTTTATTTCCGTCTTTTACCGTGCAATGAAACAGCAATTTATTGTTTTTCAAATAAAAATTGCCCGAAATAATTTTGCTGGGCATCAGATATTCTTTCACCACGGAATTAACGTCTCCATTTTTGTTTTTTATGTTTAAAGCGCTGGCATATTCATCAACCACATCATTAGAAATTACCTGTCCGGCTTTATTCTCCGTAATTCCGTGCATAATCCAGTCGGCAGTCATTTTGCTTATAATATCGTAAGCCGCATCACCCGTATTGTTGCCAAATTTTAAAACCGCTATTTTATCGCTTTGTTTCACCTTTGGCAAAGCCACTGTTTTGGCAAAATTATTGTTGATAATGAGCAATACGGCAACAAGGTTGACCACCGAGATCACAGCAAGTGATGAAAAATAGCCTTTTTTGAAGGCGGTTTTTTCCTTTTTTTGATGGTCACCCAAGTCGGTTATTTCATTTTCCAGCGGAATAACAACGGCTTTCCAGATGTATAAAATATAAAAAGGAAAACTTATGAGCAGCAGAAGAATAAGATAGGTAACTGTTTTTTCGGGCATTCCCAAAGGTTTCCAGACCAAGGCCGAAACCTGCAACAAAACCCAAGACGAGACCACGTAAATGGACAGCATTTTAAAGACTTCCTTGTCGTGGCATTGTTTAAAAAACGATCTTAGGTTCATTGTAATGGTTTAGTCAGTAGCGTTCTAAATTAATCAAATATAGAAATAAACATATTATTAATTAAAATTTTTTATGCCATCTTAAAATATTTGCTAACTTTATTTTATTTTTCTAACTAAAATCTTATAAAAATGGCACCAGAAAAAAAAGCGCCCAAAAAATCAGCCGCAAAAGCGAAACCGGCCAAAAGCAAATCTGTAAAAGAAACAGGTAAATCCAAACCGGGTTTAAATATCAATCCTAAATAGATAAGGATATTTTTCGCACTCTTTCACCCCTTTTAAAATTGAAATAATTTTTTAAGGGGTTTTGTTTTGACAAATAGCTGTAAAATTTATTCCAATTACACTTCAATCTAACCTTATTATAGTGAGTGACTTTTATAAATGCAAAAACACAGTTCCTAAAAAGTAAAATAGACAAAAATATTGGCGGTTAAACCAACATATATCCTAAATAAAGCATTGTTAAGCCACTTATTGGTATTTCCTCAGTAAAAACTTATAAAAAGGAGGTGTAAATCAGCAAAAAAACCTTTAATACCCCACGAAAAATGGGAGGAAATCAGAAATTAAACCACAGATCAAAAAATAAAAACAATATTTCATTTGCATTAACTACTTATTTTTTAACATATTATGTAGGAATAATCAAAAATATTATTATTTTAGCAATAAAAATAAAAGGTTTTGACAAATCAATTATTGCATAATAAAAATTATATATGTAGTTTTGTTACTAATTGTGGAAACACAATTGTGTTAACCTATTTAAATTTAAAAGAATATTAATTAAAAAGTTACAAAATGAAACATTTAAAAAAATTGTCGGTAGTCCTAATGCTGACTGCCCTATTTAGTGTAACCTTCACGTCTTGTATAGACAACGAAGTCTCCCCCCTAGTTGAAGCCATTTATGAGGCTCAAGCTGATTTAATTGCTGCACAAGCCGGTGTGCAAAATGCTGAAGCCGAACTATTGTTGGCACAAGCGAATGCTACACAAGCACAAGCAGATTATACTGATGCACAGGCCGCTCAAGTTGCAGCTTATACAGCTGGTATAATAGCGGACAATGCTTACGAGGCTGCTCAACGCGAGCAATACCTGTTACAATTAGTTGCTACAACTAATTTAAACGTTACTGTAGCAGAAAATAACCTTGCACTTGCTGAGGTTGAATTTGAAGCTCAAATGGCTGCTGCAATTGCCGCAATGGAAGCTGCAGGTGCTCAATTGGCTGTTGGTTATGCTTATAATTATATGTGGGCTATGAACCATGCAAATGACATTATGTATGATTTATTAGGGGCTAAAACTGACTTGGCCAATGCACAATTAATGCAAAATGGCGATGTTTCTTGGGAATTTTACTTAGCTCAAATGGAAGGAAATGTTGCTACTGCAATGGCTACCAAAGCTAATTTAGAAATTGCTATCGCTGATTTAGAAGCTTATATAGCTAACCCTTCTACTCCAGAAGCTATCATTTCAGCTTTAAAAGCTCAAAATAGCTTGTACCACGATCAAATGGATGCCAAAGAAATTGAAATGCAAGTGCAATTCAATAAAATTATGGCTATTTATGATGAAGCGGGTCTAAGAGATGAGTTTGTTGACAGATATGAAGAGGCTCTTGATGATCTAAATGAAGCTATTGACGAAAAAGAAGATCGTGAAGCTTGGATTGCGGATGCACAAGAGGATATCGCAGATTGGCAACTTGCCTTAGACGATTATCCTACTGCATTAGCTGCATTAGAATTGGCCGTAAGTGATGCTGAAGCTGCTGTTACTGCCGCTGAAGATGCTCTAGACGCTGCTAATGAAGCTAAGTGGGATGCTGATGATGTATTAGCAGCTGCTAATGATGATTTAACTGATGCTAACACTGCATTGTCTGACTTAAATGCAGAATTGGCATTATTAAATGTATCTTACCAAGATGCTATTCAAGATTTAGCTGACGAAACTGCTGCTTATGAAGCTGGTCTTCCTGCTGCTGAAGCTGCTTTAGCTGCTGCTGAAGCTGATTTGGCTGCTGCACAAGCTGATGTATTAGTTGCACAAGCTGATTACGATGCAAAAGTAGTTGCTTTTGAAGCTAACCCAACAGGTTTTGTTTGGACTGGTGGTGCTAATGGTGCTGTAGGTATTCATGCAGATGCTACTACTCCAACCAATTCTTACAGAGAAGTTAACCTTACAGACAATGGTGTACTGGCTTTATCTTTATCTGCAGGTGCCGGTACTGATATGACAGGAGCTCCTTATTTAACTTATGCTGCTTTCTTAGCTGATGCTACTGCCGGTGCTTTAGCTCCTGGAGATTATTTCAATGTGGGTGGTGATGACGTTGCGGGTGGTACTAATGCTGACCGTTTAGAAATTGCTGCTGATGTATTAACAGCTGCCTTAGACGCGATTGCTCCTTTAGAAGCTGCAGTTGCAGTTGAACAAGATATCGTTGATAATTTTGGAGATGCTTTAGCTGCTGCGCAAGTGGTTTATGACCATCAAAAAGATTTATATGAAAATCAATTAGCGCTCGTTGCCGCTGCTGAAGCTGTAGTGGATGCTGCACAAACCGCTGTTGATGACGCTACAGATGACTTGGCTATTAAAGTTCAAGCCGTAACTGACGCTGATAATGCTTTAACTGATGCGAACACTGACTTAGCTGATGCAGAAGCTGACTTAACTGCTTTCTTGGTTTGTGATGATGTTTGTCTTCAAGACAATATTGATGGTGCTTTAGCAAATATCGCTGATTGGACTGCTGAAATTGCTGTGATTCAACCAATTATTGATGCAAAACAAGCAGTTGTTGACGCATTAGAAGTTGAAGCAGAAGGATATATTGCAAATGAAGGTATTTTAAGTGGCCTATACGCCGACTTACACGCTGAAATTATTGCTGAATGGCAAGCATACTGGGTAATGGAACAAGAATTGGAAGCTTTAGAGAATGCACATGACTTAAATGCAGATTTAATTAGTGCTTATGGATGGTGGTCTGATGATTTAGATGATCTTGCTGATTATTTAGCTGAATTACAAGAGGATCTTGCAGATTCTATTGTAGCTATTGAAGAAGCTGAACAAGCTTTAGCTTCTGCACAAGTTGAAGAAGCTGCTGCTGAAGCCTACATCGCTTACCTTGAAGCTTTAATTGACACATTAGAACAAAGACATGCAAATACTTTAGCAATTGCTGCTAAATACAAAGCGTTAATGGACGCTGCTTTGGCCTCTTAATTCTTTAAGAAAATTAACTAAAGGGCTGTTTCACAGCAGCCCTTTTAAAACAAAATTTTAACTCTTAAAGAACTAAAACATATGAAAAAATATTTAATTTTATGCTTTATCTTAGTCTTTGTGCTAACAAGTGCAAATGCACAGGATAGAGATTCAGAACACCACCACTACAAAGGGGATACCTGTAAAGTTGGGCCTAGATTTGCCCCGCAAGCAGGAGATTTCACTGTGGCGATGATTTTTGGACGCGGAGCATTTCTTGAAGATGGTTTGGTTGTTCCCAGCTCAACTGCAGCGGTTTCCGGTGAGGCACCGTATGACAGTACTGTAGAGGCTAATGACAACCGAATTAACAATATGGTTGGTGGAGAAGCAAGATATTACGCTTCAAATAGGTTTGCCATCACTTTAAGTGGTGCGGCTATTTGGAGAAATACACCTTCACAACTTGCCATACCGGCTGTTATTGACGGAGAAGGAAATACCATTATTCCTGCTTACAATCCGGTTGTGGAAGCCGAAAGTATCGACGCACGAATTTCATTGGGCGGACAATGGTTGTTTAATACCAAAAATGATCGCTTATTTCCTTATGTAGGATTTGCCTTGCCATTTAACTATGCAAGACGATCTATGTTTGAACCAATCACAATTGATTCAGGCGGAAATCTTGCTGTAAACGATTTAGGCGCACGCCACGTAGACATTACTGCTTTCGGAGTACAAGCTGTTGCTGGGGTTGATTATTATATCTTTAAAGATGTGTTTTTCGGCTTTGATATCAAACCAGTGTCTTATACATACGCCGTAAGTACGAAAACGCCAGGACCAGGATTATTTAACTTGGAATCTGACACAAATACATTATCATTTTTTGCTCAATTTAACTTTAAAGTTGGGTTTAAATTTTAATTTGTAGGTTAATAAATTGATAAGGAAGGGTTGCATTTGCAGCCCTTTTTTTATGCCTAATTTGCTTGTGCTGAACCACTAGAAAATCAAATCTCAACGCTAACGAGATACTTTTTTGTCTTCCGTCTTCCGTCTTCGGACTTCTGACTCCTGACTATTCCCTATTCAAAGAAAGCTGTATCCGTTTTCTGGCAATGTCAACTTCCAACACTTTCACAACCACGTGTTGCTGCAAAGTTACTATGGCATTCACATCGCTCACAAAAGTGTCCGACAAATTGGAGATGTGCACCAAACCGCTTTCTTTGATGCCAATATCCACAAAACAGCCAAAATTGGTGATGTTATTGACAATTCCGGGCAATAATTGTCCTTCTCTTAAATCATTGATGGAGGTGATGTTTTGATTGAATGTAAAAACCTTCGCCTTTTGGCGCGGATCCAATCCTGGTTTTTCCATTTCTTTTAGGATGTCTTTTAGCGTTGGAAGTCCAATCGTTGAGCTGCAATAATTTTCCAAAACTATCTTTTTCAGCATTTCTTTATGCCCTAATAAATCTGAAATGTTCAATTTCAAATCTTTGGCCATTTTGTTGACAATGGCATAACTTTCGGGATGCACCGCAGAATCATCTAACGGATTTTCTCCATTTTTGATTCTTAAAAATCCTGCGCTTTGCTCAAAAGCTTTATCGCCCAAACGGGGCACTTTTTTAATGTCATTTCTTGAAGTAAAAGATCCATTTTCATTTCGAAAAGCCACCATAGTTGCAGCCAATTTTGGTCCGATTCCCGACACATAACTCAACAAAGATTCACTCGCCGTATTGATATTTACACCAACCATATTCACGCAGCTTTCCACAGTATTGTCCAATGCGTTTTTTAATTTGGTTTGATCAACATCGTGTTGGTATTGGCCAACACCAATAGATTTTGCATCAATTTTTACCAATTCGGCCAATGGATCGGCCAATCTTCTGCCAATTGAAACAGCGCCTCGTACAGTCACATCATAATTTGGAAACTCGTCACGGGCAATTTTTGAAGCTGAATAGATTGATGCACCGGCTTCACTTACCACATAAACCTCAATGTCCTTATAAAATTTAATGTTTTTAATAAATTGTTCCGTTTCCCGTGACGCGGTTCCGTTCCCGATGGCAATCGCTTCAATTTTATAGGCATTCACTAACGAACTGATTTTACCAGAGGCGACTTTTAAGTCATTTTGTGGTGCATTTGGATAAATAGTCTCATTATAAACCAAACCGCCCTGAGCGTTCAGGCAAACCACTTTACAGCCCGATTTGAATCCGGGGTCTATGGCCAAAATATTTTTTTCGCCCAATGGTGCACCTAACAATAATTGTTTTAAATTTTTTGTGAAAACTTGAATCGCTGCATCATCTGCTTTTTCTCTGGCAAGCATTAAAGTTTCATTGGATAATGCAGGATATAACAATCGTTTATAAGAATCTTGAATCGCCAATTTAATATGAACCGCGCACTCATTTTTTGAATTGATAATTCTGTCTTCTATTTTACTAATGGCTTTCTCATCATCAATTTCAATTTTCACGCGAATAAAACCTTCGTTTTCCGCTCTTAAAATCGCCAGCAATCGATGAGACGGACAACGGTTTAACGCTTCGGAAAAATCAAAATAATCTCGATATTTTTGCGCCTTTTCTTCTGCTGATTTTGTTTTAATTACGGAGGTGGAAATAAGGGCAAACTTTTCCAATTGATGGCGAATGCCATTTCTGATATCAGTCCGTTCATTAATCCACTCCGCAATAATATAGCGCGCACCTTCAAAAGCTGCTTCTGGGGTTTCAACTTCTTTATTTAGGTATTTTGAAGCAATGGATTTAAGGTCTGTGGCTCGTTGGCCCATCATAATTTTAGCCAATGGCTCCAAACCTTGATTTCGCGCGGTTTCCGCTTTTGTTTTTCGTTTTTTCTTAAAAGGAAGATAAAGATCTTCCAAAGCAATTAAATCATTGGAAGATGTAATTTTTGCTTTTAATTCATCGGTTAAAATTTCTTGCTCATCTAACGTTTTCAGAATGGCAATTTTACGCTTTTCC
The DNA here is from genome assembly GCA_003516285.1 of Lutibacter sp. GTDB lineage: Bacteria > Bacteroidota > Bacteroidia > Flavobacteriales > Flavobacteriaceae > Lutibacter. The sequence goes on from DPCK01000070.1 coordinate 31,925, forward strand.
AACACTTCAAACTGCAATTTATACTTTACAATTTCACCAATTTGAACCTCATCCAAATCACCTGTCATTTCTTTTCGGTAACGCGAAATAAACGGAATGGTACATTCTTCATTTAACAGTTGAATCGTATTAATGATACTTTTTTCTGAAATTTGCGTGTTTTGTAAAATATATTTGATTAATTGCATTTGCTGTTTATTAGATGAAGCAAAGATATTATTTCATCTGTTAATATTGTATTTTTTATTGGTACAGCTGCTGTTCGCCATTAATCATTTCTGTGTGTATCAAAATTTTTTATGGCTCGTTTCATCATTGGATTTAAATAAAAAAACCAGTGAAATCAAATTCACCGGTTTAGTCACATTTTTATAGGTTTTCTTCTTACAAATCAAATCGAACGCCAAGAGAAATGTTGTTTTGATCAATAATGGCTTTGTTGAAAATAGGATTTAGATCATATTTAACATATAACGAAACATCATCTTTACCAACATAGGCACTAATGCCGTATATAAAATTATTGGTATTGAAATCCTTTCTGGACTTTTCTTTTATCTTATCACCATCTTGTTTGTATTTAAGCTTTTGAAGATTTCCAAGGTTAAAACCAGCATAACCGCCAACGCCTATTTTAAATTTATTATTGGTAGAATATCTAAAACTGTTTTCTTTTTCAATTTTTTTAGAAGGTCCAAATTCAAAATGAACCGGAAAAACCAAGTTGGCCATTCTAAATTTTGATTTATCTAAATTAATTGGAAATTCTTCTAAAATAGTTTGAGTTCCATTTTCAACAAAGTACCTATTATCTGTTGGTTTTAAGCCATTGTATTGAAACGAAACTCCATATTTAAATCTAACTGCATTTGTGTTTTCAAACACCCTTGTATCCCAAGCCCAACCAATTTCAAAAAAACGGCTTCCGCCAACTTTGTATGGAGAATCATTTAAGTTTTGTCCTTCAGTAATGGTATTGTTTAATCCAAAAGCCACCACAAGATTAGAATATGTTTTTATATCCTGTTGGTATCTATTTCGTTCATCATCTATCTTTAAAAACCCATCTTTACCCCCAATTTCAATTGAAACTTTTGTATTTGTAGCTTTTTCATCTATCTGATTTTCATTATTTCTTTTTAATAAAGAAATTGAATTCTCAATAATTGCCAATTTATTATCTATGTTTAATGCGTGTAATTCTGCAGCTTCTTTCTTTAATTTTTCCGATTCCTCAAACGATATTTCATTTTTGTCATATTTTTCATTAATCGCAATAATTTTCTTTTTTAAAGCTTCCTTTTCTTCTTTAGTTACCAGTTCTTTTTTAAGTTCTAGCGCCTCTAATTTAACTTTTACACTATCCTTTTCTTGTGCAAAAGATTGCTGGCATAATAAGCCATTACATACCAGAAGTCCTATCATAATTATTCTTTTCATATTTATACTGTTTAGATTTTACGATATTTAATTTTCGCGGTTTACAATTATAATTTTAGGGTCTTTTAAAGCCTTTACAAGAGCATCAAATAAGCGATTTTTAAAATCCTTATCTAAATCAAATTCTACTTCGGCTAACAGATCTGCACCATTAAAACCCCTACTGCGTATCACTTTTCTCTCTGCAATTAAACTTTTTTGTGCGGATTCCAATAGTTGTTCAATTTCAAAATCTGAAACTTCGCCTTTTACTTTTTTAATTATTTCCGCTTGGGCAACTGCCTCCAGTATTTTTTGCTTTTGAAGAGCATCAATTCCTGAAATTTGCACTTGTATTTCTGAAACTGGACTTTCATTTTGAAAAATATTATTATTTATATTTGCTTGATTTCCTGCAATATTTTTTTCTTTTGGTTTGAACGCAGGTTTTTCAATTGCGTTATCTTGAGCAGATTTATCCGAAGATTTCTCGTTTTCAGAAGCTGCTATAACGTTTTGAGGTTGTTCAACAATTGATTGAATTTTGTTTTCCTGAACCGTTAAAACCGGCTCTGCAACAATTTTCTTTTCGATTGTTTGCTCATTCTTGTTTCCAAAATAAATCCCAACGGAAATAAGGATTAAAATAGAGGCTGCATACTTTAAAAAAGTCCATTTTTTTTCCTTTTTCGATTTTTCAAAATCGGTTAATCTACCCGCTAATTTTTCCCACGAATCCTTATCAGGTTCAATAGTTCTATTTTGCAGCTCGTTTCTATACTTGTGTTTCATGATAATCTCTTTTATTTGTTTTCAGCATTTTTTGTAATGCTTTTCTGGCCCTAAACAATTGGGTTTTTGATGTTCCTTCAGTAATATTCAACAATGCGGCAATTTCTGAATGCTTATATTCTTCAATTACAAATAAATTAAAAATCACTTTACAGGCATCCGGTAATTCATCAATATAGTTTTGTAGATTTTCTATAGATATAAGGCTTTCTTCTGGAATTTCTTCAGCCTTTTCAAAATAACTCAGGTCATCTATATACACCAATTTGCTTTTTTTTCTTAAAAAAGAAATGCTTTCCCAGATCATAATTCTCTTAATCCAACCTTCAAAACTGCCTTCGTTTTTAAATGTTGCTAATTTGGTAAAAACTTTAAAAAAACCATTGAGCATAATTTCTTCTGCTTGTTGTAAATCTTTAATATAATATTTACACAAACCCAACATTTTAGGAGCATATTTCTCATATAATTGCTGTTGGGCTCTACGGTTATTTTTAAGTGCTTCCTTAATTAATTGTGCGTCTTTATCATTTGATTTTATGACTTTTAGCATTTTTTAAGCGTCTTTCAAGTGTTTTTTATATTGATTATAATGATCCCAAGAAACTTCCAAATTATTATTTCCTGCAGTAAAGAAACTTTTATCAAGTTCATACATTTATATAGACGCAAAAGTCCTACAAAAGGTTGACAATGCAAATTTTTTAATCTAAAAAAAAGTGTTTTATGGGCGATGTGTTTCAATTAAGATTTAACAAAAAGCACTGCTGAAGTGAGTGTTATGTTCGTATTCTCCAGTAAATTGTGATTTGTGTACACAAGCGTGAAACTCGTGCTAGGATGGTGTTTTTTAATTTTGTTTTCAGTCAAAAAAAATAGCTTGAATTATTAATTTCCATCAAAACCGTCACCCTAAACTTGTTTCAAGATTTGGCTAAATATGGTGAGATACTGAAATAAATTCAGCATAACGTTTCAATAAAGTTTGAAACAATAAACTAACTAATTTGCTCGCCGTTAGCTACCGAGTCATTTTCCGGTTCAATAAAGGCCAGTTTGCCATCGGGCGTATTGGTCATTAAAATCATTCCCATACTATCGATGCCTTTTAAATTTCTTGGCGCCAAATTTACCAAAACCGTCACTTTTTGTCCGATAATATCTTCCGCATTAAAACTTTCTGCAATGCCCGAAACTATGGTGCGGACATCAATACCAACATCAACTTTTAACTGCAACAATTTTTTGGTTTTTGGTACTTTTATCGCTTCAATAATAGTCCCAACCCTGATATCCAGTTTTGTAAAATCATCAAATTCAATGGTTGGTTTTTGTGGTTCCATTATTTTATTTTCAGCTTCATTTGTTAACTTTGTCGCTTCCAATCGGTCAAGTTGCGCCTGAATTTCTTCATCTTCAATTTTCGCAAATAACAATTCCCCTTTGCCAATTTGATGATTTGGAGGCAGTAATTCATCTTTGTCTTCCACATCATTCCAAAGCAAATCATTGGAGCCTAAATTGAGGATTTTCTTTAATTTTGCCGAAGTAAACGGCAAAAAAGGTTCGCTTACTATGGCCAAAGCGGTCGCGATTTGCAAGGCAACATACATCACCGTTTTTACGCGTTGTTCATCAACCTTAATCATTTTCCAAGGTTCTTCATCAGCCAGATATTTGTTTCCCAATCGCGCCAAATTCAGCAACTCCTGCGAGGCTTCCCTAAACCTGTAACGATCGATGGAGTTGCCAATAATGGAAGGAAATTTGTGCATCTTTTCCAAAGTTTCATTATCGATATCGGAAAACTCATTTGGTTCAGGAACAATGCCGTTGTAATATTTTTCGGATAAAACCACCACCCTGTTGATGAAATTGCCGAAAATTGCCACCAACTCATTGTTATTTCTTGCCTGAAAATCTTTCCAGGTAAAATCGTTGTCCTTTGTTTCCGGCGCATTGGCCGTTAAGGCATAGCGCAACACATCTTGTTTGTTTGGGAAATCTTCCAAATATTCGTGTAACCAAACCGCCCAATTTTTTGAAGTGGAAATTTTATTGCCTTCCAAATTTAAAAATTCATTTGCAGGCACATTTTCTGGCAAAATATAGGTGCCTTCGGCTTTTAGCATCGCCGGAAAAATGATGCAATGAAACACAATATTGTCTTTGCCAATAAAATGAATCAGTTTTGTGTCTTTGTCTTTCCAATAAGGTTCCCAGTCTTTTCCTTCGCGCGCCGCCCATTCTTTGGTGGATGAAATATAGCCAATTGGCGCGTCAAACCAAACGTAAAGCACTTTTCCCTCTGCATTTTCAACCGGCACGGGAATTCCCCAATCCAAGTCGCGCGTTACTGCCCTAGGTTTTAATCCATCGTCCAACCACGATTTAACTTGTCCCAGCACATTCGATTTCCAGTCATTTTTATGGCCTTCCACGATCCATTCACGCAACCATTTTTCATATTTTTCCAATGGCAAATACCAATGTTTTGTCATTTTTTTGGTGGGAACATTTCCCGTAATGGCCGATTTCGGATTGATTAAATCGGTGGCATTATGGCTTGTACCGCATTTTTCGCATTGATCGCCGTAACTTTCTTCGTTTCCGCATTTCGGACAAGTGCCAACCACAAATCGGTCTGCCAAAAACTGGTTCGCTTCTTCGTCATACAATTGCTCGCTGGTTTCTTCAATAAATTTTCCTTCATCATACAATTTCCTGAAAAATTCTGAAGCGGTTTTATGATGAATTTTTGCGGAAGTCCGTGAATAATTATCAAAGGAAATTCCGAAATCCTGAAAAGATTTTTTAATGATGGCGTGGTATTTATCCACCACATCCTGCGGCGATATACCTTCTTTTTTTGCTTTAATGGTAATGGGAACACCGTGTTCATCTGATCCACAAATGTAAATCACATCATTTCCAGTTAACCGTAAATAACGTGCATAAATATCGGCTGGAACATAAACACCCGCCAAATGGCCGATATGAACCGGACCGTTGGTGTAAGGCAGCGCTGCCGTAATGGTATATCTTTTTGCCTTAGTGGCTGGATTTTTGGAATTGCTCATCAAAATTTATTTAAGAGCCACAAAAATAAGGATTGTTTACTAGAAAAGTGAATAGTTGATTCGGTTTTCGTAATTTGCAATCTATTTTATTAAATTTCAAGATGATTCAACCCGACTATTTAAAAAAAGGCGATACTGTTGCCATTGTTTCAACAGCCAGAAAAATATCTTCGGATCAAATTATTGCCGCCATTAAACTGCTTGAAAAATGGGGATTAAATGTGGTAATAGGAAACACCATTGGTTCGGAAGAAAATCAATTTGCCGGAAATGATGAAGCGCGTATAAACGATTTTCAACAACTGTTAAACAACCCAAAAGTAAAGGCAATTTGGTGTGCACGAGGCGGTTATGGAACGGTAAGAATTGTTGATAAACTTGATTTTTCGGAATTTAAAAAACATCCGAAATGGATCATAGGCTATTCCGACATTACGGTTTTACACAGCCATATTCACAATTTAGGCATTGAAACGTTACACGCAACAATGCCCATTAATATTGAAAAAAGCAGCAAACTATCTATAGAAACTCTTAAAAAAAGTCTCTTCGGAAAAAATCTGTCATATGAAATTTCTGCGGATGAAAAAAATAAATTGGGAAATGCTGAAGGAGAAATTGTCGGCGGAAATTTATCGGTTTTATATAGTTTATTGGGAAGCAATTCATCAATAAAAACAAATGGTAAAATGCTGTTTATTGAAGATTTGGATGAATATTTATACCATATTGACCGAATGCTGATGAACCTGAAACGAAATGGTTATTTCAACAATTTGAAGGGCTTAATTATTGGCGGAATGACAAATATGCACGACAATGAAATACCATTTGGCAAAACTTCGGAAGAAATTATTTTAGATTGTGTAGCGGAATACGATTTTCCTGTGGTTTTTAATTTTCCTGCCGGTCATTTGGATGATAATCGTGCACTGATTTTAGGCAGAAAAGCAACTTTGGAAGTTGGGGAAATCAAAAGTAAAATCACGTTCTTGTAAAAAAACACACAATAAACTTAACCGCAAGGGGCGCAAAGAAAAAGCGCAAAGTGCGCAAGAAATTAAAAACAATAAAAAACATAGCGAGCTTTGCAAAAAAACTTTGCGAACTTAGCGGTTAAAATGCGCAACTAATTTTAAAAAAATGGCTAAACACAACGAATTAGGGGAATTGGGTGAAGATCTTGCGGTGGAAGAACTTGAAAAAAAGGGCTACGAAATTGTGGAACGCAACTGGCGCTATAAAAAAGCGGAAATCGACATTATTGCGCGTAAAGATGAGGTGTTGGCCATTGTTGAAGTAAAAACCCGCTCGTCTGATTATTTTGGGGATCCGCAGGATTTTGTGAATACAAAAAAAATTAAAATGTTGGTGGAAGCCGTGAATGAATATGTTAATTCAAAAGATTTGGAAGTTGAAGTACGTTTTGACATTATGGCCATTATCATAAACAAAAACAAGCTTACCATTGAACATTTAGAGGATGCTTTTTTTCATTTTTAATGATTTTAAACAGCATTACAGCTTTTTGAATCTTAGTTTATTTTCTTTGTGGGTTATTGTTTTTGTATTTCACAAATGAGCCCAGTGAAAAATTAAATAATTTAGTAATGAAAGCCCCATCGTGGGGCGACCTGTTTGTATTAAAAATATAATCGAACATCAATATTCTTTAAATTCCAAAAATAAAACAAATGAAAAAACTGCTGACCTTGCTGCTTTTAATCATTGTATCGTGCAAGTCGACTAAAAATATGACCACTGATTTTGTTGTAAATGAAGCCATTTTGATCAATACCATAAATTGTCCGGAAAATGGAGATTGTACCATTGAATTGCTGCCAAACACTTCCTTGGAATTTAAGAAAGACGAATTTGGGAATTTATATCCCGTGATTTCTGAAGGAAGTAAAACGATTTTTAAGTTTATTTACACCAGAAAATCCATTCCGAATACCCAAGACAGCAATTATTCTGAAGTCGTTTTTGCCGAATTTGATGCAACCATATCAGAAAAAACATTCACCAATGAAACCCTGAAGGATGCAAAAATCCACTTTGGCCGATTGTGCTATTGCAAAGGCGAAACCGGCTACTATCCCATTAAAAACGGCGAATTTAACATCACAAAATCTTCTAAAAACGCCTTTAAAATAGATTTTAATTTTAAGATTGATGAAGTGCCTCAAATTATTTCAGCCATCAATGAAACTGTTTGTGCAAAATCAAATGCAACTAATTAACATCCATTGACCGCAATTTGTTAAATTTGCCTTTTAATTAAAGGATAAAACCAATGTTACAAGTAGCGTTTATTAGAGAAAACAGGGAGACTGTTTTAAAAGGTTTGGCAAAAAGAAATTTTAAAAATGCCGAAGAAATGGTCGATAAAACCATTTTGGCTGATGAAGAAAGAAGGGCCATTCAAACAGAACTGGACGCTATTTTAGCCGAATCCAATAAACTTTCTAAAGACATTGGCGATTTATTTAAATTGGGCGAAACCCAAAAAGCCGCTATTTTAAAACAAAAAACTGTTCAGCTAAAAGATAAATCAAAAGAATTAACTGAAAATCTTCAGCAAAAAGCAACCGAGTTACAGGAATTGCTATACTTAATTCCAAATATTCCAAATGAAATTGTGCCTGAAGGAACTTCTGCAGAAGACAACCTAAATATTTTTCAGGAAGGCGAAATTCCTAAATTGCACGAAGGCGCGATGCCGCATTGGGAATTGGCAAAAAAATATGACATCATCGATTTTGAACTGGGAAATAAAATTGCAGGCGCAGGTTTTCCTGTCTACAAAGGAAAAGGCGCAAAATTGCAACGCGCATTGATCAATTATTTTTTGGATAAAAATACCACCGCCGGTTATGAGGAAGTTCAGGTACCACATTTGGTGAATGAAGCATCGGGATTTGGTACCGGTCAATTGCCAGATAAAGAAGGGCAAATGTATCACGACGCCACGGATAATTTATATTTAATTCCCACTGCGGAAGTTCCCGTCACCAATATTTACAGAGATGTTATTTTAAAAGAATCCGAATTTCCCATTCTTAAAACAGCTTACACGCCTTGTTTTAGAAGAGAAGCCGGTTCTTACGGCGCGCACGTTCGCGGACTGAACAGATTGCACCAATTTGACAAAGTAGAAATTGTGCGGATTGAACAACCGTCAAATTCCTATGCGGCTTTGGAATTGATGGTAAATCACGTAAAAGGGATTTTGCAGGAATTGAAATTGCCTTACAGAATATTGCGTTTGTGTGGTGGTGATATGGGATTTACCTCGGCATTGACCTACGATTTTGAGGTATTTTCAACAGCGCAGGATCGTTGGCTGGAGATTAGTTCGGTGTCAAATTTCGAAACATTTCAGGCAAACCGATTGAAACTTCGATTTAAAAACAAAGAAGGAAAAACCGAACTGGCGCATACGCTCAACGGAAGTTCATTGGCGTTACCGCGCGTTTTGGCAGGGCTATTGGAAAATTGCCAAACGCCGGAAGGAATAAAAATTCCGGATGCTTTGGTGCCATATTGCGGATTTGAATTCATTAATTAACGCAAATAGTATACATATATTTTTTGTAATTGTTCATTTCAATCAATGCTTCAAAATAAGCGTTTAATTGTCCGTTTTTCATTAAATTTAATGCGCTATTCTTCTTTGTTTCGTAATTTTCTACTTGTGTTTTCATTAGCTAAAATTTAAATTGTTCTTTTTAGAAAGACTTTTTTCGGATAAATTTGTAACAGCGCTTTCGTGAAAACAGCTTTATTTATTAAAACTTTAACACTTGTTTGGTTATCTTTGAAAAATGTAAAAATCACCTTATGCGAAGCGCTTTAATCCTTCTTGTCTGTTGTTTTTCCCTGCAAATTTATGCACAGGAACCGCAATTGGCATCGCAGTATTTTAGGAATGGCGAATATGAAAAAGCGGCCTCACTCTATAAAACTTTGTTTGAAAAAAATCCCTATAACGCCAATTATTTAAACGCATTAATCGATTGCTATCAACAGTTGGAAAAATTTGAAGAAGTGACTCAAATTGTTGTGAAACAATTAAATAGTTATCCAACTCAGGAGTATTTGTATGTGGAATTGGGCTACAATGAGCAATTGCAGAATTTTCCTGACAAGGCTGCGCATTATTATGAAAAAGCATTGCTTTCCATAGATAAATTCCCTGCATTGGGTTATGTTGTCGCAAAAACTTTTCAAGATAATTTCCTGCTTGATTATGCACTTTTGGCCTACAAAAAAGCGATGGCTATGAATCCAAATGCCGATTACAACTTTCAAATTGCTTTAATTTACAGTGAAAAAGGGGAACTTGAAAATATGTTCAACACCTATTTGAATCTTATAGAAACGAATGAAAATTATGAATCGGTTGCGAAAAGTTATATCGGAAAATTTATTACAGATGATTCAGAAAGTGAACCCAATATTTTACTGAAAAATCTGCTGTTAAAACGATCCCAAAACAATCCAAAAAACAGCTGGAATGAGTTGTTGAGCTGGCTTTTTATCCAACAAAAAGAGTACGATAAAGCACTTATCCAGGAAAAAGCCCTACACAAAAGAAATTTGGGCAATTTAAACGGTATCCTGAATTTAGGAAAAATCACTTTTGAGAACAATGATTTTGAAGCCACAAAAA
>DPCK01000056.1 GCA_003516285.1 Lutibacter sp.
AAAAATGACTTTTTCAGTGGCCTCTTCATTGAATGGGGACTTTTTTTTGTGCAAGAAATGTGAATTATAACTTTGATAAATGATTTGTTTTAAAGAACTTTAACTCAAATATTTAATTAATCAATCACCCTATGAAATTTTATAAATTACTCCTGTTATTTTTAATAAGCACCAATTTTATTTACGCACAATTTAAAGCCATTACTGTTGAAAATAGGCTTACACCACAACCAAATTACCGATTGGCAGCCAAATATTCGCCAGATAATTTGGCAAAATTGGTTCATTCAACCACCGTGGCGCCTCATTGGTTAAAGAACGGAAATCGTTTCTGGTATCAGTACAAAACCACTTCCGGTTCCAATTATTATTTGGTGGATGCCGACCAAAAATCTAAAACCAAATTATTCGACAATGCAAAAATGGCAAAATGGTTAACAGAAATAACAAAAGACCCTTATGATGCGCAACATTTGCCGAAATTCGATTTTAAATTTGTTAAAAACGAAACTGCTATTCGTTTTAGAGTCACTTCCACAGAAGAAGTGATCGCTGTTGATGATAATGTAAAATCCGACAAGAAAAAAGAAGAGACGGAAAAGGATTCAACCGCTGTTAAAAAGGACAAGAAAAAGAAGCCAAAAATGGAGAAAAAGGTGTATCACCTTGAATATAAATTGGGCGATAACAAACTGACCATTATCGACAATAAAAAGGAAGATGAAAAGTTAAAACGCTGGCCAAATATTGCTCCAGACAGTTCTATTGTATTGTTTTCTAAAAACTACAATTTGTATTGGATGGACAAAGCAAACTTTTTAAAAGCAGTTAAAAATGAAAAAGACTCCACCATTGTTGAAAATAAATGGACAACCGACGGCGTTGAAAATTATAGTTACGGCGGAGAAAGCCGTGATGAGAATAATGAAACAAAAGAAGAAAAAAAGAATGACAGAAAAGGAATTTGGGGAACTTGGTCTCACGATTCCAAGAATTTCATTTTCCAAAAATCTGATGACAGAGCACTTAAGGATTTGTGGGTAATCAATTCGGTTGCGAAAAAAAGGCCGACGTTGGAAACCTATAAATACCATATGCCAGGTGAAAAGGAGTTTTCCAAAAATGAATTGTTGATTTTTAACATTCCTTCAAAAAACATTGTTAAAGTAAAATTAGATACCGTAAAACAACAAAGTGTATCGGTTTACAGAGCTCCGGAAAAAAAATCCAATGCCGATGATGAATTTAAACCTTCAATATTGCTTTCAAAAAAAGGAAAAATTTATTTTAACACCATCAGCAGAGACCGTAAAAAACTGGATATATGTGTTGCCGATATTGAAACCGGTGAGGTGACTGTTTTGATTGAAGAAAGATTTAACACGTATATTGAATCGAAACCCTTGGTATTATTTAACAATGAGCAGGAAATGTTGCATTGGTCGGAACGCGATGGCTGGGCGCATTTTTATTTGTATGATTCCAAAGGAAATTTAAAACAGCAGGTGACCAAAGGATCCTTTCACGTTGATGATTTTGAAAACATCAATGAAAAGGAACGCGTAATTTATTTTACAGCAAATGGCGTTGACGCCAATCAGGATCCGTATTTTTCAAATTTGTACCGCATTAATTTGGATGGATCAGGGTTAAAAAGCATCAATGCGGGCGATTTCAATACAGAAATTAGCATGGCCGATTCCAATGCGTATTTTGTGAGCAATTATTCCAGGGTAAATACGGTTCCAAAATCGGAATTAAGAAATAATTTAGGAAGTGTTGTTATGAACTTGGAAGAAGCCGATTTGTCTCAATTGTTTGCAACCGGCTATAAATTTCCGGAACCTTTTAAAATGAAAGCCGATGATGGTATTACAGATCTTTACGGGGTGATGTACAAACCTTACGATTTCGATTCCACAAATGTGTATCCGTTGATAGAATATGTATATCCGGGTCCGCAAACTGAAGCTGTGGACAAATCTTTTTCCATCAGAATGAACAGAACAGATCGCATTGCACAAGTTGGATTTGTGGTGATTACGTTGGGAAATCGCGGCGGACATCCCGATCGTTCTAAATGGTACCATAATTATGGCTACGGAAACCTGAGAGATTATGGGTTGGCCGATAAAAAATATGTTGCGGAACAAATGGCTGATAAATATCCGTTTATTGACATTGACAAAGTGGGAATTTTCGGACATTCAGGCGGCGGATTTATGTCCACCGCAGCAATGCTGGTTTACCCCGATTTCTTTAAGGCTGCAGTTTCTTCCGCAGGAAACCACGACAATACTATGTATAACAGCTGGTGGAGCGAAACGCATCACGGCGTAAAAGAAGAAATGGAAGACGACGGAACAATTACTTATAAATATGACATTGATAAAAATCAGTCGTTAGCTGCAAATTTAAAAGGGAAGTTAATGCTGGTTACGGGAGATGTTGACAACAATGTGCACCCTGGAGCCACAATAAGAATGGCAGACGCCTTAATAAAAGCAAACAAACGATTTGATTATATGGTGATGCCCGGCCAACGCCACGGATTTGGAGATATGACTGAATATTTCTTTTGGCTTACTGCCGACCATTTCAGCAAGCATTTACTGGGTGTTGAAGTTATGAATGTTGATATGTTGGAAATGAACAGAGACAAGGCGAAAAGTAAATCGTTGTAAGTTTTATAAAAACTAAGCATATAAAAAAAGCGCCACTCAAAATTCTTGATTGGCGCTTTTTGTTTATGATGAGATTTTTACGAGAACAGTTTTACCACGTCATTTCCGTTTGCCAAAATAAGAAGCGCTATTAACAATAGAAATCCTGTGATTTGGGCATATTCTAAAAACTTATCGCTTGGCTTTCTACCGGTAATCATTTCATACAACGTAAACATTACGTGGCCGCCATCCAATGCCGGGATTGGCAATAAATTCATAAAGGCCAACATAATTGAGAGAAATGCGGTGATTCCCCAGAAAGACTGCCAGCTCCAAGTGGCCGGAAAAATATTGCCGATGGCAATAAAACCGCCAATGCTGGTCGCNNAGAATTTGATACGCCAATGGTTTTGTCTTCTCTAGGGGTTAAAACAATTGTTTTAACAGTTCCGTTTCTTTCAATATCAACAGAAATATCTCCCTCTTTGGAATTTTGAATCAATTTGGTGAAATCTTGCCAGTAACCAACAGGATTTCCGTTAACTGACACTATTTTGTCATTTTTTAACAATCCGGCTTTTTCGGCAGGAGAATCCACTACAACAGTATCAATGACGGCTTCAGTTCTTACAGAAAAAGGTTCCATAACTCCTTTTGCCCACATTTCATCACCAATATTTTCAGGAATTGCTAAAGTTTCAACAGTGCCGTCTTCGTGCATTACTTCAAGGGAAGTGATACCTCTTAAAAATAAATGTCTGTTAACATCGGTTACATCCAACGGTTCAACGCCATCAAATTTCAATATTTTGTCGCCATCCTTAAAGCCATATTCGTGCATTAGCTCATTTACGGCGAAACCATATTTTAGGTCAGTTGGCTTCACAGAATCAACGCCCCAAACAAAAACAATCATAATGTAAATTAATATCCCCAAGATAAAATTAACGGTAACGCCGCCCAGCATAATAATCAAACGTTGCCAAGCGGGTTTCGACCTAAATTCCCAAGGTTGGGCAGGCTGTTTCATTTGTTCGGTATCCATACTTTCGTCAATCATACCTGAAATTTTTACATAGCCTCCCAGTGGAATCCACCCGATGCCGTAAACCGTTTCCCCAATTTTCGTTTTAAACAATGAAAATTTATAATCAAAAAATAGATAGAATTTTTCAACGCGGGTTTTAAATATTTTTGCGGGGATAAAATGTCCCAGCTCGTGAAGCACAATTAAAAAAGATAAACTTAAAATAAACTGTGAAGCCTTAATCAATATGTCCATATATATTTCTTCAAATTACTAAAATCGCACAAATGTACGGTTTTAAATAGAGTTGTAAAAATTGATATATTATGTTATTGTAGGTTTTAACAAAGATTTAAATTGCTTTTGCGACTATAATATTCATTTACACTAAATTTGTGGTTTAATTTTCAAAAAATGAATCTGAAATTCTTTAAAAAATCCGTTCCCACACTTATTATTATGGCTGTTTTTTCAGTTGGGATGATTTTCGCCATTTATACGCTTTTAACGCCCGAAAAAAGATTGCCGGTATTTAATCCTGCCGACATAAACCCTAAATTGGTTGATGAAAGCGTGATTCACATTAGAAGAAACCACAAAGTTGCCGATTTTAATTTGATCAACCAAAATGGAGAAATTGTGACCCAGGAAGATTATAAAGACAAAATATATGTCGCCGATTTTTTCTTTACGCGATGTATGACCATTTGCCCGGTGATGACGAATAATATGGGGAAATTGCAGGAGGTTTTTAAAAATGATGATGATATTAAATTTTTATCGCTTTCCGTAACGCCGGAAATGGACAGCATTCCAATTTTAAAAGAATATGCCATAAATAAAGGCGTAATTGATGCGAAATGGAATATCACTACCGGCGACAAAAAACATATTTATGAACTAGCGCGCAAAAGCTATTTTGCCGTTTTGGATGAAGGCGATGGCGGATTGCAGGATTTTATCCATACCGAAAACTTTATATTGGTCGATAAAAAACGTCAGATTCGCGGTTTCTATGACGGTACAGACAGTGAAGATATTGAACGATTAATTCTTGATATCAAAATATTACAGAATGAATCTAAATAAGTGATAATTATCATTGTTTAGAATCATTCTAATTTAGTATATTTGCCTATTATTTATAATTATTCTTAATAATGGGAGATACTATAGCAAGTTTACTGATTGGTGAAAAAGGAATTATTCAAGATTTTTGCCTAGATGCTATTCCATTAAATCTTTTGGAAATGGGCTGTTTGCCAGGGAAAGAAGTTAGATTATTACAGATTGCTCCTTTAAAAGATCCTTTATACATCAAAGTAAACGGAAGTCATTTAGCCATAAGAATAGAAACGGCAAAACAAATTAACATTACCAAGTTGCGCTAATGAAAAGCAATTCGCTTTTAAACATAGCCTTGGTTGGAAACCCCAATACAGGTAAAACTTCTTTATTCAACCAACTTACAGGTTTAAATCAGAAAGTTGGGAATTACCCTGGAATTACCGTTGATAAAAAGCAGGGGAAATGCAAAATTTCTGAACATTTAACTGCTGAAATCACCGATCTTCCAGGTACATACAGCATAAATCCAACCACTTTAGATGAAACTATTGTGCTGGAAACCCTGCTTAATGAAAAGAACAATTCATTTCCCGATTTGGTTATTGTGGTCGCTGAGGTCGAAAACCTCAAACGAAACTTATTCCTGTTTTCTCAAATAAAAGATTTACAATTTCCTTCCATATTGGTCATCAATATGTCGGATCAGATGATTCGGAAAGGAATTACCATTGATATTGACGCATTAAAAAAAGAATTAAAATCGGAAATAATTTTAATCAGCGCCAGAAAAAATTTGGGGATTGATGCCCTAAAAAGAGAAATTGAAAATTACGAAAACTGGAATACGGAACCCATTGCCAATATTTCAGACAAAATTGATTCCGTATTTTTTGAAACTATTAAAACTGCCTTTCCTGAATTTTCTTTATATAAATCGTGGCTGTTGATTACGCAGCAAAAAAATTGCTCTTTTTTATCAAGCGAACTGCATCAAAAAATTGCGGCGTTTAATCCCGACAGCGAAAAAATTAAGAAATATCAGCATAAAGAAACCATCTACAGGTATCAGATTATCAATGAAATTTTAAAGAAAACGTATTCAGTCGATAAAAATGAAGCGACAGATTTGCGTTCCAGACTTGATAAAATTTTAACCCATAAAATTTATGGTTATATCATATTTTTTGGGATTTTGATGCTCATTTTTCAATCTATTTTTGAATGGGCCAGTTTGCCAATGGATTTAATAGACAGCTTATTTGCCAATTTAAGCGAACTTGCCAAAACCAATTTGCCAAAAGGAACCTTCACCAATTTAATTGCCGAAGGCGTCATTCCGGGTATTGGAGGCATCGTTATTTTTATTCCGCAAATAGCCATTTTATTTTTGTTTATCGCAACCTTGGAAGAAACAGGTTATATGAGCAGGGTGGTTTTTTTGATGGATAAAATTATGAGAAAGTTTGGGATGAGCGGTAAAAGCATTATTCCATTAATTTCCGGAACAGCTTGCGCAATTCCGGCAATTATGGCTTCAAGAAACATCAGTGACTGGAAAGAAAGGTTAATTACCATATTGGTGATTCCCTTTACAACTTGTTCAGCACGTTTGCCGGTTTACGCCATTTTAATAGCTTTAATAATTCCCGATGAGCGTATTTTTGGCATTTTTAATTTACAGGGATTGACCTTAATGGGATTGTATCTTTTGGGTTTTGCTGCTGCAATTTCCTCTGCTATTTTATTGCACAATGTGTTAAAAATTAAAACGCAAAGTTTGTTTGTTATAGAAATGCCAAATTATAAATTGCCTTCTTTTAAAAATGTTTTTTATGAAGTTGTTGAAAAAACAAAGGCCTTTATTTTTGGTGCCGGTAAAATAATTTTGGCTTTGTCCATAATTTTGTGGTTTTTAGCCTCAAACGGGTCTGAAAAATTCAAAAATGCAGCTGAATATGTGACAACGCAAGAATCTGCCAATTATTTAAATGATGATGTTCTTAACAAAAAAATAGCTTCCTACAAATTAGAGCATTCTTATATAGGAGTTATGGGAAAAGTAATTGAACCCGTCATTAAACCAATGGGTTACGATTGGAAAATAGGAATTGCGTTAATAAGTTCCTTTGCCGCTCGAGAAGTTTTTATTGGTGCTTTAGCGACTATTTACAATGTAGGCAGCGATGGAGAAGATGTTGGGACCATCAAAGAGCGAATGGCGGCGGAAGTTGATCCGGTAACCGGAGAAAAAAGATTTAATTTTGCCACAGGTATGTCTTTATTGCTGTTTTATGCGTTTGCCATGCAATGCATTGGCACGCTTGCAATTGTAAAGCGTGAAACCAAAAGCTGGAAATGGCCAATTTTACAACTTACGGGAATGGGCGCTTTGGCATATATCGTTTCAGTAATCACCTATACTATTCTAAGCTGATGCAGGATTATTTGGTATATATCGCTTTAGGACTCGCCATCGTATTTTTGATAAAAAAGTATTTTTTTAAGTCGAAAAAGAAAGGCAATTGCGATCCCGACTGCGGCAGTTGCCACTAGGGTTGCTGAATCTTTTAGGCGTTTAACTGTGGATTTATTTATTTTCTGTAATGTTTAATTGGCTAATAAACTAATTGACATATTGGTAATTTTTTTAGTCTCTTTTCTCATTTATTTAAGGTTTTCTTAACTTTAGTCTTTAGATTTTTCAACTTTAAACTTTTTTCCGCCGCACCACCTGGCCCAATCGCTAAAAATGTTCACTGAACATTTTTTATACGCTCTGTCCCCTTTGGGGGTTAGGGGGCCCTTAACTCAATCCCACATCCAAAGTCATCATAACAATAAATCCGCCAATAAATCCAAGTGTCGCCACATCGGTATATTTATCTCTTTGTGTTTCAGGAATTACTTCTTCTACCACCACAAATATCATCGCGCCAGCGGCAAAAGCCAAAGCATAAGGTAAAATTGGCTGAAAAGTCATTACAGCCCAAGCCCCAATTACCGCTGCAATAGGTTCAACCATCGCTGAAGATTGTCCGTACATAAAACTTTTAAATTTACTCACGCCTTGTCTTCTTATGGGCATAGAAACCGCAAATCCTTCCGGGAAGTTTTGGAGTCCAATTCCAATGGCTAGCGCAACCGCCCCACCAATGGTTGCGCCATCAAAACCGGCTGCAACACCGCCAAATAAAACACCTATTGCCAATCCTTCAGGTATGTTATGCAAGGTGATGGCAAGTACCAATAAAGTGGTTTTATGAAAAGGTGTTTTTACGCCTTCCTTTTCTGTTTCCTTAAAGTTGACGTGTAAATGGGGTAAAATTTTGTCCAATCCAAACAAAAACAATGCGCCCATTCCAAACCCCACAACTGCCGGAATTACTTTTACAAATCCTTCGCCTGGACTCATTTCTATACCGGGAGCTAATAGGCTCCAAAAGCTGGCAGCAACCATTACGCCTCCGGTAAATCCCAACATTCCGTCAAATAACGCACGATTCATTCCTTTGAATAAAAAAACCAAAGATGCACCTAAGGCCGTTAGTGCCCAAGTAAACAATGTGGCGTATAGTGCAGCCAAAATTGGATCGATACTTTCAAAGTAGGTAATAATTTGTTCCATCTTTTATAATTTTTTTACGAATAAATTTTTTGAAATTTGATTTGATATTGAAATTGATGCAGTTTCGGTTTCTACAAGCATCGAATTGTCGAATGGTTCTTTTGAAATCACTTTTAAGATGCTTCCTAATTGAATTTGCAGCTTGTCCAAAAATTTTAAAAAGGGATCTGAGGAATCTTTAATGCCAATCACAACGCACGATTTTCCTGTTTCTACGGAAGATAACATAGTGTTATTGTGATGTTTAATATTACCTTCCTTATCCGGAATCGGATCTCCGTGCGGATCGTGCGTGGGAAATTCCAAAAACGCCTCTAACTTATCTATTAAAGTTTCTGACTTAATATGTTCTAATTGCTCGGCCATTTGGTGGACTTCATCCCAGTTGTAATTAAGTTTATTCACTAAAAAAACTTCCCACAATCTGTGTTTCCGTACAATTTCCACGGCAATTTTTTGACCAATTTTAGTTAAAGAAACGCCTTGGTATTTTTTATAATGAACCAGATCTTTTTCGGCCAGTTTTTGAATCATATCCGTAACTGAAGACGCTTTTGTTTTTATGGCTTCTGAAATGAGCGTTGTACTTACATTATTGGAATTGGTATAAGTCAAGCTATAAATGGCTTTTAGATAATTTTCTTCTGTTTGGGATAACATCATTAAATTAATATTTAGACAAATATAATAAATTAATTTAGATAAGTCTAAAAATAAATATAGATTTGTAAAAATATTAATAATGACTGTATCTAAAAAGATTGTAATTTTATGTGTTTTACTGTTAACGTTGAAAACTTTTTCACAAGAAATCGTTACCGACAGACCAGATCAAACAGAATCTTCCATCACTGTGGGGAAAAATGATATTCAAATTGAAAGCGGCGTTTTGTATCAAAAAAGCGATAATTCGAATAGTTTTTTTGGACCTTCCACTTTACTGCGTTACGGGTTCACAAATGGAGTGGAATTGCGTTTTGTGTCCCAATTTGAATCAACTAAAATAGGATTAGAAGGTGGTGATATTAGTTACTCGGGATTTAACGATTTGGAATTTGGCGCAAAAATTCAATTGTTAAAAAAGGAAACTATAAATACCGAAATGGCATTTTTATCACACGTAATAATTCCTAGCGCCAAAGAAAATTTAACATCTAACCATATTGGGGTTGTTAATAAATTGTCGATTTCACACGAAATTTCTGATAAAATTGGATTGGGCTACAATATTGGATACGATTATGTTGGGCAACAAAGTTCGCTCACTTATTCTGCAGCATTGGGGTTTCAACTTTCAAATTCAATAGGTTTTTATATTGAACCTTATGGTGAATGGGGAAAATCAAACAATTTTGAAAGCAATTTTGATGTGGGATTTTCCTATTTGGTAAATGACAATTTTCAATTAGATGCTTCCTATGGGGTTGGGTTAAATAACGATATGCAGTATCTTTCAGTTGGTTTTAGCTGGAGAATTCAACATTTTTTGGTTAAGAAGAAAGCATAAATATGTATTTTTGAATTCAAATATTGAATTTATGCATATTGTAATTTACGGAACAGGCGGTGTTGGAGGTTATTTTGGCGCTCGATTGGCGCAAGCCGGAAACAAGGTCACTTTTATTGCCCGCGGAAAACATTTAGAAGCCATTCAGAAAAACGGACTGCAGCTCAAAAGTCCGAAAGGAGATTATTTGGTTTTTCCTGCAAATGCAACAGCAAATATTGCTGATGTTACCGATATCGATTTAATTTTGGTTTGTGTAAAAACGTGGCAACTGGAAGCCGCAGCCATAGAAATTAATCGGGTTTTAAGTGAAAAAACGATAGTTATTTCATTGTTGAATGGCGTTAACAATACGGATGCTTTAAGTGCGATTATAAACAAAAAACATATTTTGGGCGGATTGTGCAAAGTGGTGAGCAAGATTGAAGATTTTGGCATTATCAATCACTTATCATTTGAGCCCACCATTATTATTGGGGAATTGGACAATGTGAAAACCGAAAGGGCTTTATTGCTGGAAAAATTATTTTTAAATGCCGGCATCACCACCAAATTGGCCGAGAATATTCAAACAGAAATATGGTCAAAGTTTTTATTTATTTCAACAATTAGCGCCATTGGCGCTTTAACCAGAGCCACTATTGGTGAAATGATCGCTTCACCAACAATAAAAGAACTTATGCATAAAACTGCTGCGGAAATTGTGGCAGTGGCAAAGGCAAAAGGTGTTCATTTATCTGATAAACTTGTTGAACAGCAATTTAAAATTATAGAATCCCAGCCGTACAACACAACTTCTTCACTTCAACGTGATATAATGGAAGGAAAACCATCGGAATTGGAAGCTCAAAACGGCACCGTTGTAAAAATGGGCATTGAACTTGGTATTCCAACTCCGGTAAATTCTTTTATTTATCATTGTTTGCTGCCTCAGGAAAATAAAGCGAGAAGTGAGAAGACGAAATTAAACTGAAAGACACTTTTAACCGCAAATTACGCAAAGAAAATACGCAAAGAGCGTCAGATTTTGAACTTTAAAATAAGGCTGCGTTAGCGATAGCAGCGATATCCTTTTTTGTAATGAAATGAAAAAAAAGATTTAGCGAATAGCGCGACCCGCCAGCTGGCGGGTAACGCCCACCAAAAAGACGGGCAGACCCAAAAGATTGTTGAATTAAATTATGGGTATTTTCGCTTTTTTGCTGATCAAATAAACGCCAGCAACCACTAACAAACAGCTGAATATTTTGACAAAACCGATGTCTTGTGCATATTCGTCAAAATTTAATACAAAAGCGTAAATGGCAACCATAATAAAACTGACCACAGGCTGCAAATAAATATAACTTCCGGTAACGGACGGCGCCACTTTACTGAGCGCATAAATATTAAAAAGGTAGGTTAAAAAAGTGGTTCCAAGGATTACAAAGGCTACGGTGAGGTATGTTTTTGAAGTAAATGCAGCAAAATCTGTGCTCAATAAATCGTTGATGCCTATAGGAAACATAAATAAAAATCCGAATAAAAACGCCCAGCTTATTATGGTAATTGGGTTGTATTTTTTCATTAAAGGTTTCACCAAAACCAAATATAGGGCATAGGCGCAGGTATTGATAAAAACAAATACATTACCTAAAATTGAACTTGTTCCTCCTGCTTTTTTTCCGTATAAAATCAAAAGCACCGCACCAATAGCACCAAGTGCAATGCCAATAAGTTTTATCAGTGTTATTCTTTCTTTCAGCATAAAAGCGCTAAAAACCAACACCAAAACAGGAACTGCAGTAATTATTATGGACGCATCAATTGGCGAGGTTAAACTTAATCCGTTAAAGAAAAACAGCTGATTTGCGGCAACACCCAAAAATCCGCAGAGAATTAATAAAGGAAAATCTTTTTTGTCNNTTGGCGCCAAGCAAGGCCAAATGTGCTTTGTAGTTGGATTTGTTCAAGATTTTATTATTGAATGAAAGTCGGAATTTACATATTTTTCAGAAATTAAACTGATACTATTTAATCATTTAATCCTATTTAAAGCTGAGTTGATTTATTCAAAACAAACATTTTACAGTTTTCTATATAAAACGTAACTTCGCATCTTTAGAAATGGAATCTCAGTATGGAATATAATTTTAGAAAGATAGAAGCCGACTGGCAAAAGTATTGGGCGGAAAACCAAACGTTTAAAGCCGAAAACAATTCAGCCAAACCAAAATATTACGTATTGGATATGTTTCCGTATCCATCCGGCGCCGGCTTGCACGTTGGCCATCCTCTTGGTTACATCGCTTCCGATATTTATGCACGCTACAAACGCCACAAAGGATTTAACGTTTTGCATCCACAGGGCTATGATTCCTTCGGATTGCCGGCCGAGCAATATGCCATTCAAACTGGGCAGCATCCTGCAATTACCACGGAAGAAAATATCAAAACATACAGAAAACAATTGGATCAAATCGGATTTTCATTCGACTGGTCGCGTGAAGTTCGAACTTCCGATCCCAATTATTACAAATGGACACAGTGGATTTTTATTCAATTGTTCAATTCCTGGTACAACAAAACAACTGATAAAGCCGAGGATATTTCAACCTTGATTGCCATATTTTCTGCGGAAGGAAACAGCAATGTAAAAGCCGCTTGTGATGATGCCATTGAATTATTTTCTGCGGATGAATGGAAAAACTTTTCCGAAGAAAAACAGCAAAAAATATTGTTGCAATACCGATTGACATTTTTATCGGAAACCGAAGTAAACTGGTGTCCGGGATTGGGTACGGTTTTGGCAAATGATGAAATTGTGAACGGCGTTTCTGAGCGCGGAGGCCATCAGGTTGTACGTAAAAAAATGATGCAGTGGAGTATGCGAATCACCGCTTATGCACAACGTTTGCTGGACGGATTGGCAAAAATAGACTGGCCACAGCCGCTAAAAGATTCACAGACTTATTGGATTGGACGTTCTGAAGGTGCGATGGTTTCATTTGACGTTATTGCGAGTGAAACGAAGCAATCTCATAAAATCGAAGTTTTCACAACGCGTCCCGATACCATTTTCGGCGTAAGTTTTATGACTTTGGCGCCCGAGCACGATTTGGTACCAATCATCACAACGCCTGAACAAAAAGCAGCGGTGGAAGCTTATATAAAATCGACTGCAAAACGCAGTGAATTGGAACGTATGGCCGATGTAAAAACCATTTCCGGCGTATTTACCGGCGCGTATGCCTTGCATCCGTTTTCGGGTAAAAAGATACCGATTTGGATTGGCGATTACGTGTTGGCAGGTTATGGAACCGGTGCTGTTATGGCGGTTCCTTGCGGTGACCAGCGCGATTACGATTTTGCGAAACATTTTAACCTTGAAATTCCGAATATTTTTGAAGGTGTCGATATTTCTGAAGGCGCTTATACCGACAAGGAAAATTCAGTAATTGCGAATTCTGATTTTTTAAACGGCTTGCCTTACAAAAAAGCAATGAAACGCATTATTGCCGAAACTGAGCAACAAGGTGTTGGTTACGGAAAAGTGAATTTTCGACTGCGCGATGCCGTTTTTAGCCGTCA
>DPCK01000058.1 GCA_003516285.1 Lutibacter sp.
TAAAAAGTTTAAATCACTTCATTATGAAAAAAATTGAAATTGCATTTGTAATTGTAATTATCATCATTGTTTGGAGTTATTCCTTAGTGATAATGGGCCTTGCAATCTTTTCTTAAAAATATAATTTTAAAAAAGAGGAAATCGAATTATTAATTATTCTTAAGGGGTTGAGGATAATTTTTAATGAAAAAAGCACCATTGTAAAAAATGGTGTTTTTTGATTTTAGCGTTCAATGCAATAAATAAGGATCATTGATGAGCAAAAATACCGCTACATCTATCAGTATTCCATTCCTCCTGATCTTGTTTCAGGATCTTATCAATTGAAATACAAATATCTAAAAAAACCCTACTAATGCTGCTAAATAAAAGCTTTTATTTAGGTACAAACATCCTTCAGCTATTTTGAATTCGCCATTTAAATCATTTAAAAGGCAAAATATCTTAAAATACAAAGCCATCCTAAAAGATTAATGATAAACAACTATATTTGAATCAATTTTAAAACGAAGCAACAATTCTAAAATCACTTGTTTTGAAAAATCCTATCCAAAATAATTCGTGATGCCCATAAAAAAATTAATGCATCTTCTGGCAAACTTATTTCCGAATTCCGATTCGGGTGACAACCCTATGGCTGTAAAAATATTTCACAGGATGAATGTGGTGAAAGATTTTTTTGTCTCTAAAAAATTCAAAAAAAATAAGGGATGGCCGGCAGTTCAGGGCAATTATGTAGTTGGAAACCCCAATGGACAAATAGCCGTTTGCACCTTAACCACCGATACGCTTATCAAACAAATTGTGCAATGGGACAACATCGCGATTGTTGGCAAAGTATACACACCAAATCTGGGGATTGAAAAAATAATTTTAAACATTGTTTCCAATCCAAATATTAGATTTCTTGTGCTCTGCGGAAAAGATTCCCCTGTTTTCCACGCAGGGCAAGCCTTGCAATCACTTTTTCAATACGGAATTGACAAGGAAAAAAGAATTATCAAAGCGATTGGCCATTATCCTGTTTTGCGTAATTTATCAGTGGAAAAAATAAACCAATTTATAGAACAGGTTGAATTGGTAGATTGTTTGGAAGAAAAAAATATAGAAATATTGCATCAAAAAATGTTGGAACTACACAAAATGAATAAACAACCATTCTCCAAAAATAACGGTACTGAGTTCACAGATATAATTTCTGAACAAGCAGAATTCTCAATGTTAAAACCCGGAGGCAAACGAATTCCTTTAGACTATGACCACAAAGGGTTTTTTGTAATCACCACCGATCCAGAAAAAAAACAAATCACCGTAAAACATTATTTTAAAGACAATAAACCCGGATACCTCATCCAAGGACATTCCGCAGAAGCAATCTTGCTCAGCCTTTTGCAAAACGAGCTGGTTTCACAATTGAGCCACGCAGGCTATTTAGGCGCAGAATTAAGTAAAGCTGAAACCGCTTTAAAATTGAATTTAAAATATGAACAGGATCAGTCATTAAAGAAAACCAATTAAAATGATTAAGCCGAAACGAGCTTACTTTATGTTAGTTGCCAGCCAAATAAAAAAGGATAAAAATTATTAATGGCTTCTTTATAAAAATCTAGATTATTGCATTGGTTTTTTCATTAAATTTGAGAGTAAATGATTTGTGTTGTGAAAATTTGGAAATGGTAATCAATGCTTCAATCCAATAATAACAGAAAAAATTGTAGACTTTTATTTGAATATTATGCATAGCCAAATGGACAAAACAAAAGAGGAACTTATCAATGAATTAAATGTATTACAACAAAAATTAAACGTCATTGAATCATCCTATACCGATGATATTCACAATAAGAAGTTGTTGGAGAGTGAGGAGAACTATCGTTATTTATTTGACAACAATCCGCAGCCAATGTGGATTTATGATATTGAATCGCTGAGGTTTCTTGAAATAAACAATGCGGCCATCCATCATTACGGCTATTCAAGAGAAGAATTTTTGGGAATGACCCTAAAGGATATCCGTCCCAAAGAAGATCTTGAAGCCCTTCAAAAAGATATAGCACTCACACATCGGCCCTACAATTTAGCAGGTGAATGGCGACATTTGAAAAAGAATGGTGAAATTATTTTTGTTGAAATTATTTCTCATGCCATAACAGTCAATAATCGCAAAGCCAGACACGTGATGGTAAGCGACATTACCGAGCGCAAACAGGCCGAAGGAAAGTTAAGGGAAAGTGAATATCGCTATAGAAAAATATATGAAGACGGTGCAAATGGCATGGTGATGGTCGGTAAAGATTTTAAGTTCCGAATGGCAAACCGGACCTTCTGCCAAATGGTCGGATATAAGGAAGAAGAACTTCAACAACTTACTTTTGTTGATATTACACATCCGGATGATATGGCTAAGGATATTCCCAATGTTAAAAAATTGATTGCTGGTGAAATTGATGTTTTCAGAACAGAGAAAAGGTTATTAAATAAGGATGGTAAAACAATCTGGGTGCAACTTACCGTCTCATCATTCTATGATCCAAATGGTCAGTTTCTATATAATCTCGGAATAATTTTTAATATCACTGACCGAAAAAAAGAGGAAGAAATATTGATAGAAAACCTCGCCCTTATTAAAATTGCAGGTGAAAAGGCAAAGTTAGGCGGATGGAATGTGAATATTGGTGAAAATCGAGTATACTGGTCTGATGAAGTGGCGGCAATACATGAAAGGCCCTCGGGATATGCACCATCGGTAGAAGAGGGAATTAATTTTTACGCCCCTGAATGGCGCAGTAAAATTAAAAAGGTTTTTGCCAATTGCGTTGGAAGGGGAATTCCATTTGATGAAGAAATGCAGATCATTACTGCAAGCGGTAAAAGGGTTTGGGTGAATACAATTGGAGAAGCGATAAGGGATGATAAAGGAAAAATAGTAAAAGTTCAAGGCGCATTTCAGGACATCTCAGAACGAAAAAGTACAGAAGAATCATTACGTCAAAGCGAAGAGAATTTAGCCATCACACTTAACTCCATTGGAGATGGCGTAATAGCCACTGATTTGAATGGATTGGTGGTTAAAATGAATCCTGTTGCTGAAAAATTATGCGGCTGGACTTTGACTGATGCTGCAGGAAAGCCTTTAACCGAAGTATTTAAAATTGTAAATACCAACTCTAGGGAAACAGCAATCAATCCGGTAAAAAAAGTATTGGAAAACGGAGAAATTGTAGGTCTGGCAAACAGCACCCTATTAATTTCTAAAAATGGAACGGAATACCAAATTTCCGACAGCGCAGCGCCAATTAAAAACAAAGAGGGTAAGATTAGCGGGGTGGTGTTGGTTTTTTCTGATGTAACAGAAAAGTATCTTACTGCACAATCATTGAAGGAAAATGAAGAACGCTTAAACTTGTTTTTTAACCAATCTTTAACCGGTTTCTTTTTTATGAAGCTCGAAGAACCTATTGCTTGGAACGATTCTGTGGATAAAGAAAAAACCCTGGATGATGTTTTTGGCAATCTGCGGNNTTTTTTGCACATGATTTAAAACAGGGTTATAAGGTTATAAAAGAGTTGTTTGATAGGGGCAGTTTGCATATTGATACATCCGAACTTCGCTTCGATGGCACACAAATGTGGGTTGAAGGGGATTATATTTGTTTATACGATTCAAAAGGCAGCATAAAAGGACTTTTTGGAACACAACATGACATCACCGAAAGAAAACAACTTATAGAAGACTTGATTATTGCGAAAGAACAAGCTGAGCAAAGCGACAAATTAAAATCGGCTTTTCTGGCCAATATGTCACACGAAATTAGAACGCCAATGAACGGCATTTTGGGCTTCACAGAATTTTTAAAAGAACCTAACCTATCAGGCGAAAAACAGCAAAAGTACATCAACATCATTCAAAAGAGCGGTACCCGAATGCTTAACATCATCAATGACATTGTGGATATTTCAAAAATTGAAGCGGGGTTGATGGAGGTTGATTTTAAAGAATTAAATATAGCAGAGCCCATTAAATACATTCATACTTTTTTCAAACCTGAATTTGAAAAAAAAGGGTTGCAGTTTTTTGTTAAAAATAATATAAATGAAAAAGAGATTATTATAAAAACAGATCGCGAAAAAATCTATGCGATTTTAATAAACCTCATCAAAAATGCCATTAAATACACCAATGAGGGTATGATTGAATTAAGTTATGACAACAAAGGTGATTTTCTTGAATTTTCTGTTAAAGATACAGGGATAGGGATTCCAAAAGACAGGCAAGAAGCCATATTTGAACGATTTATTCAGGCTGATATTTCAGATAAAATGGCGCGACAAGGAGCAGGATTGGGTTTGTCAATTACCAAAGCGTATGTTGAAATGCTGGGTGGTAAAATTTGGGTTGAAAGTGAAGATGAGAATACAATAATCGGCAAGAAAGGCGGGTCTACGTTTTATTTCACCATTCCCTGCAATACGGGCCCAATAATAAAAACCAATGACCAAAAAACGAAGTTTACAAAAACAATTGAAAATAAAGTTGAAAAGCTGAAAATATTAATTGCCGAGGACGATGAAGCGTCGTCTTTATAACTATCTATGTTGGTCGAAGAAATTAACTCGGAAATATTAATGGCTAAAGATGGTCTTGAAGCGGTTGAAATTTATAAAAACAATCCAGATATTGATTTAATTTTAATGGATTTGCAAATGCCACATTTAAATGGTTATGAAGCGACAATCCAAATTCGCCAATTAAATAAAAAAGTGGTAATTATTGCACAAACGGCTTTCGCGCTCTCTTATGATAAGCAAAAAGCAATGGACGCCGGTTGCAGTGATTATATTTCAAAACCAATTTTAAAGGCTGGATTTAGTGCGTTAATCAGAAAATATTTCAACAAACGGGAAAGTTAATCCACAAAAACTGTGTCTGTCTTAAATTATTAAGGCAATTTGTGATAGTTAATCCCAATAACATTTTAATCAGGCGCTTTAATATTAAAACTAATTTATAACCAAAATTTAGCAACGCAAACCTAAAAAGAAATTTGCAGGCAATAAAAGAGTTTAAAAAAACCTAAAACTGCTCCAAAAACTGAATGCGTTTTTCAATAGGCGGATGCGTTGAAAACAATCCCTTTAAACCGCCAAATAAACCTGCGGATGTGTCTTGCGGCGTGTTTTCAATAAACATTTGCTGCACTTCTTCGCTCTTTACTTGTTTCACGTGGTGATTCCCTGAGATTTTTTTCAAAGCTGCAGCCAAAGCCCAAGGTTTTCGGGTCATTTCAGCGGCACCGCTGTCGGCCATATACTCTCTTTTACGGCTCAATGAAAATTTAAAAAGCATCGAAATTAAGTAAGCGATCAAAGAAACCGCTAAAATTACGATCATTAATTTACCCGAATCTTTATTATTCCTTCTGCTGCCCATTCCGCCATATAAAAAACTGCGGAACGCAATTTGAACCACGAAAGAAAAAATACCCACAAAAACAATGGTAACCACCAACAATCGCACATCTTTGTTGCGAATGTGCATCAATTCGTGGGCAATAACGCCTTCAAGCTCATCGTCGTCAAGTTTATCAATAATGCCTCGTGTTAGGGTAACGGTGTAGTTTTTTTCTTGCAATCCGCTTGCAAAAGCATTTAAAGCATCACTTTCAATAATGTTTACTGCGGGCATTTTCATTCCCGCGCCCATACAAAGATTTTCCACCAGATTATAAACCCGCAAATTTTCTTTGCGTTCCAACGGTTTTGCGCCCGTTGCCATCGCAATCATTTTTCCGTGCGCGAAATAGGCAATAAGAAACCACACCAAAACAACGGTGGTTACAAAAGGAACTGCTTGCAAAAACAAGTCGGTTGCCAACTCAGGGCTCGGATTTCCGTACTGATCGTAAGTGGTAAAATAAACCACGGCAAATACAGCTGCCAAGACCAATAATGGAAATGCAATTAATAAAAGAACAGATTTTCTGTTATTTCTCTTTATTTGTGTTTGAATTCCTACAAATGCCACTGCTTAAAATTTAACTTCTGGAGCAACATCCATTTGTTCTCTTCCGGCAACGCCTAAATCAAACATTGGTTCGGTTTTAAAGCCAAACATTCCAGCGAAAATATTATTTGGAAATTTTTGAACGGCAATATTAAGTTCTTTTGTTGCGGCGTTAAAATAACGTCTTACGGCAGCCAATTTATTTTCAATGTCAGAAATTTCAGTTTGCAATTGCATAAAATTCTGGCTGGCTTTTAANNATCGCTCTGGATCTTGCGTTGGTTATGGCTTCCAAAGTACCACGTTCGTGTTCCATATAACCTTTAACCGCGCCCAAAAGTTGCGGAATTAAATCGTGACGTTGTTTTAATTGCACATCAATATCGGCAAAAGCATTTTCCCGGTTGTTTCTAAAACTTACCAGTCCGTTGTAAATTGCCATCAACCAAATACCCAGCACAACAACAATTCCTAAAACAATAAATATTCCCATAATTCTATTTTTTTGATTTGTTAATAATCAACAAATATAACGATTAAACTTTATTTGAAAAAATCTGAAAATAAAGGTGTCAAAACACTGTTTATCAATCAATTAAATCCATTAAAACTTTAAAATTCGAAAAACCAAATCGCTATTTTTGAACAGATTACATATAAAAAAGGAACTATCAAAAAAAATGCGAAAGTTTCGTTAAAAATCATTATTGTCCGCTAAAATTTTTTAAAACAAACAGATCAGCCCAATAAGGCTATAATTACTAAATTATTTTTCCAAATTCATTCTGAAATCCAATTTGCTTTCATTAAAAATTGTATTAAAATAAATTAGTTTTGGCCGTTTTAAATGAGCACATTTAATTTCTATACCTTAAGTAATTATTTCATTTTTTTGCATAAAAATTGATTTCTATCATAAAAAATTTAATCACAAACAAAGACTATTTTAATTTTTTTATTCAGAAGCTGCTCCAGTATTACTATTTACTGACCTTTTAATTTATCTGCCTAATTCTTCCAAAATTGAGGAAAATCATTTTACAAAGCCTGTTTTGATATTAAATTTGGGATAGAAAATATGTTTAACCTTAAATAAAATATTATGACACTCGTAAAATTTAGACAAAGACCTTGGGAAAATCTGTTTACATCAGATTTGTTGGATTTTGATGCCGGTAATTTATTCAATGATAAATTGTGGCTCAAAAGAATGGATGAACCAGCTTTAAACATCAAAGAAAAAAAAGACGGATTCGAAATTGAGCTTGCTGCTCCGGGATTCGACAAAAAAGATTTTGAAGTTAACATTGCTGACGGCTGCTTGAATATTATGGCAAAAAAATCTGAAAAAAAAGAAGAAAAAGAAGAAAACTATACACGCAAAGAGTTTAGCTTCAATTCTTTTGAAAAATCTTTACAGCTTCCTGAAACTGTAATTGATGAAAAGATTAAAGCCAAATATGAAAACGGCATCTTAAAATTTAGCCTTGCCAAAAAAGAAGAAGCTAAAAAACAAAAACCAAAAATGATAGAAATTTTGTAAAAAAGTTTCTCATTCTTTATTCCGGACAATATTTTCCCACAAATAAAGTCCGGAATATTAAAATTAAATTAGTAATTAAAATATAAAAAAACAACATTATGAAAACCGGAAATATTTTATTGGGCGTATTGGCTGGAGTAGCTATTGGAGC
Organism: Lutibacter sp.; assembly: GCA_003516285.1. Lineage (GTDB taxonomy): Bacteria > Bacteroidota > Bacteroidia > Flavobacteriales > Flavobacteriaceae > Lutibacter. Next base: position 7,699 of record DPCK01000058.1, read on the forward strand.
AACTATGGGCATTTTGTTTGCACCAGATAAAGGTTCAACTACCCGTAAAAAAATTATCAGAAAAGGGGAAAAATTGGCTGAAGATTTAGAAGAAAAATATGAGGACTTTATTGAAAACATCAACGAAAAATTCGAAGATCTAAAAGAAAAAGCTACTGATATGGCTGAAAAAGCAAAACGTAAAGCTGAGGAATTCACCGAAAAAGCAAAACACGAAGCTGAAAAAATGACTGAAAAAGCAAAACACGAAGCCGAAAGGATGGCAAAAAAAACAAAATACGGAGAAGAAGTTGAAGCATAACTGCATCTTCGATAAATAAAAAATGGAAAAGAAAATACATTTGACAATTAGTGGGAATATAAAATAAACGTTCCCCTAATTGTCAAATAATTTTTAAATTCATACTTGGAATTTTAAAAGGCAAAAAAATGAGCACCTCGAAAAGTTTAATTGAATTATTATTTGAGAAAATTGAAGAATACAGTAACACAAACTATGAGCTTATAAAACTCAAATTAGTTAAGAAAGCCGCAATTATAGCGCCTTTTGTAATTTCGCGAATTATTATTGTTTGGATATTTTTTTTCTTTACTATTATTCTGAGTGTGGGAATCGCCTTGTTGTTGGGTGAATTGATGAATAAATTATATTATGGTTTTTTTATGGTTGCCGCATTTTACTTTGTTGTTGGGATCGTGTTGTATTTCTTTCTGCATAAATGGATTAAAAAACCAATGGGCAATTCAATTATTAAACAAGCGCTTAAATAACAACTATTATGGAAAAAATACAAACAATGTCCGAGCTTGAAAATGCCATAAACCTGTTGAAGTTTAAAAAGGCCGAAGATGAAAAATTGCTTAAAGAGCTCATTTATATAGCTTATGAGAACGCCAAACCAATAAATATGATTAAAAACTTATTTAAAGATACGGCTGAATCTCAAACTTTGAAAGACAATTTATTGAGTTCGTCCGTTGGCTTAGGAGTCGGATATTTATCTAAATTACTGTTTCAAGGAGTTGTTCGCGTTCCTTTCAAAAATTTCATTGGCAGTGCCTTAATGCTGAGTGTTGAAAACCTGATTGCAAAAAATCCAGGTATTGTAAATTTATTGGCCTCTTTCTTTTTAAATACTTTCAGCAAAAAGAGTAAAAAAAATAATGCAGAAGAAGATGAATATGAAGATTATGAACAAGATCATATTCATAGAGATGCAAGAACAGCGCCTATTGATTTAGAAACCATTTATTAGAAAAGTGTGTTGGCGGATAATGGCTGATATTTTTAATTATGGATTACTGCTTCTCCCCTATCTTTTCAAACAAATTTGGCGCAACATTTATAAATAAGGCTTCTTCTGCATATATTTTACCCAATTTGTTTTTTTATGAGTAAATTGCCAAAAAAAATTACTTACCAATATAAAAAATCCCATTATGAAAAACCTACTTGCGCTTATTATTTTATCTGCAATTTTAATGACAAGCTGCAGCAGCACCAGCGGAACAGTAAAAGGAACCGTATGTTACCCTTCAGAATATATTCCGGCAATGAATGTGTATCTAAAAAACAAGGAAACCAGTAAAATATATTCTTTGGACATTAAGGAAAATCAAAAACCGTTTAAATTTACAAAAATTCCTGCCGGAAATTATATAGCGTTTGCGTATACGGTTCAGGAAGATTCAACAGATGCTCAAGAAAAATCAACGATAACCAATGGCGGCTATACCCACGCGGTTCCTTGCGGATTGACCGTTGAATGCAAAGATCACTCATTGCTTATTTTTAAGGTTGAAAACGGAAAAACCACCAAAAACATTGAAATATGTGATTGGTTTGGAGCTGTAATGGCGGGGAAAGCCCCTTAGCACCAGAAGAGCTCCCTAGCCTCAAGCGGGAATTATTGAAATTTGTGACAGGACGCGATATGTCCATTCAAATAATTATAATTACGATTTACGATTTAACGATTTAAGAATTGTTGATTTAACAAATATAAGTCAACATTAAACGCTTCAATAACTTACAAAAGCCTTCAGTATTCAATTGCAGCTGGCTGTTATTCCTACACTTTAACAATAATCAATTGCCACTCTGAACACGAATTAAGGGGCGTAATTCAATAAACAAATCTACTGTGATATGCTTCAACAAAAAAAGTGTGAATTATACAATTTTTATCTAAAGTTATGTAACAAATTTATGTTTTATTGTGCGCAAATTTGTAAAACTTAATAGCGTGTACAATAATTAAAAAAACAGATAAGATGAAAGCAATAAAATATATAATATTCGGAATAGCGTTAATTTTTGCGAGTGAATCTCAGGCACAAATTTCGGTAAACGTAAACCTTGGTTCGCCTCCGCAATGGGGACCTTCAGGTTATTCTAACGTTCGTTATTACTATCTTCCTGATGTTCATTCCTATTATGATGTTCAAACATCAAGGTTTATTTATTATTCAGGAAATTCTTGGGTTCACAGGAAATCTCTTCCAACTCAATACAGAAATTATGATTTATATAATGGCTATAAAGTTGTTTTAAGCGATTATCGCGGAAATGCACCTTACGGTTTATACAAACAACATAAAGTTAAATACGCAAAAGGATATCGTGGCGCACCGCAAAAAAGTATTGGTAACAAGCCCGGAAACGGAAACTATAAATCAAAAGGAAATAACGGAAATCATAAATCTAATGGCAATAAAAAAGATAAAAAACATTAATAAAGGAATGCCCTTTTTATTAAATGTATGTTTCTTAGAAACCCCGAATAGATTCATATAATTTAAGATTTATTCAATACGATTAATGATGGTTTAAGGCTCCATAACAAAAAAAGTCTTGGCTTAAAATACAATCAACCCTAAAGTATTATTTTGCAATTTTGATGATTTTTTGTAACTTTTTGATTAATTGTAATATATAGAGATGACGGCGTTTGTTAGAATG
>DPCK01000134.1 GCA_003516285.1 Lutibacter sp.
CCGATTGGATCAGGAGGGTTTTAGCTGGTAAAAATTATAAAATAGACACAAAAGCCACCTTAATGCTGCTGGAATATTTGGGAAATGATTTGAGTAAAATCAGCAATGAACTGGACAAGTTAATGATTGTTTTGCCGCCAAATTCAACCATAACGCCTAGCGATATTGAAGAAAATATTGGCATCAGCAAAGATTATAACAATTTTGAATTGCGAAAAGCGGTCGGTGAAAGAAATGTGCTGAGCGCCAACAGAATTATCAATCATTTTGCGCAAAACCAAAAAGCAAATCCGATGGTTGTAACCATTTCATTACTGAACGGCTTTTTTACCCAGTTGTTGATTTACCATAGTTTAAAAGACAAATCCAGCAACAGCGTCGCAAAAGCTTTGAGTGTAAATCCATTTTTTGTTTCAGATTATACGTCAGCCGCAAAAAACTATCCGATGAGAAAAGTCTCACAGGTTATCGGATTGTTGCGTGATGCTGATTTAAAAAGTAAAGGTGTTGGCGCAAATGCCTTGCCGGCTGGAGATATTTTAAAAGAATTGATTTTTAAAATTATTCATTAATCAGTTGAAAAGTTAAACCTGAAACTTGCACCCTTTTATTTATCTACTGTGATTCTTTTTTCCCTATTCGCTATTTCCCAGGCGGTATAAAACACCAATTGCGTTCTTTTGGCCAACATTTCATAATTAATTTTATCGGGCGTGTCGCTTATACGGTGATAATTTTCGTGGGTGCCGTTGAAATAGAAGATAACAGGAATGTTATTTTTTGCAAAACTGTAATGGTCTGAGCGGTAATAAAAACGATTTGGATCGCTGTCCAAATTATAAGTGTAGTCTAAATCTAATTTGGTGAACTTGTTGTTCATTTCTTCTGATAATTTGTGCAATTCAGAACTAAGTTTATCAGAACCAATTAAATACACATAATTCGGGTCATTTTCGTGGGCGTCGTCTGAGCGGCCGATCATATCAATATTCAAATTTGAAACTGTATTTACCAAAGGGAAAAGTGGAAAATTTACATAATATTTAGAACCAAGCAATCCTTTTTCTTCTCCGGTAACGTGCAAAAATAAGATGGATCGTTTGGGTCCGTTTCCTTCTTCAACGGCTTTTTGAAAAGCTTCGGCAATTGCCATTACAGCCACAGTTCCTGAACCATTATCATCGGCGCCATTATAAATTTCTCCGTCTTTATTTATTCCAAGATGGTCATAATGTGCCGAAATGATCACAATTTCATTAAGTTTTTCAGAACCTTTGATAAAGGCAACCACATTTTCTGAAGGTTTTAAATTTCGGCTTAAATGTGCTGTTGAAATAATCTGAAAATAATTATTTCCCCCCAAAGGTGAAGCAATATTTCTTGATATATAAAAATCCTTAATATATTCAGCTGCCAATTTTTGTCCGGGTTCACCCGTATTTCTTCCTTCAAATTCATCTGAAGCAATCATATATAAATGTGTTTTCAAATCTGCTTCTTTAATTCCGGAAGCAAACTTTTTTGCCAATTTACCTGTAATTTCGACAGATTCAGCCGCTTGGGCAAACATATTGCAGTTAAAGCCAACTTGTAACAGACTTAAAAATAAGACGGTAAAAAGAATTTTCTTCATAAAAAGATTTTATTAAACAATCAAAGATACCAAAGTTAGTAGGAATTAGAGAGCGTGAACTGTTTTAAAGTTTTGTTAAAGCTAATCAAATCAGACTCAAAAAGATGGTACAGGCTATCATTTTCAATTAAATTTTCGGTGGTGTCTGCCATAAAGTTTGAAGGTGTCATCAGCCATAAAATATCAGCCAACTGCAACGCCAAATTTACTTCATGGGTGGAAACAATAATCGTTTTATGAAAATCTTTGGCAAGTTTTTTTAACAAGGCAAAAGTTTCAATGGTATGGTGAATGTCTAAATGCGCCGTTGGCTCATCCAAAATAATTATACCGGTATTTTGTGCCAATGCCCTGGCAATTAACACTTTTTGAAGCTGTCCGTCGCTTAATTCGTAATATTTTGCGTTGATTAAATGTTTGGTATTGGTTTGTTCAAAAGCGGTATCGATAAATTTTAAATCCGTTTCAGATAAATTTCCGACCCAATTGGTATATGGCTGACGGCCCAAAGCCACCAGTTCATAAACCGACAAATTGCTTTCTGGCAAATGCTCGGTTAAAACCAAACTGAGCGATTTGGCCAATTCAACGTTGTTTAACGATTTTAAGTTGGTGTTATTAATGAAAATTTCACCGCTTAAAGCAGGCTGAACCTTGGTTAAAGTCCGTAACAAAGTCGATTTCCCAATCCCGTTTTTTCCTAACAAACAAATCAATTTTCCTTTGCCAAGTTCAATATTTAAGTTTTTGGCAATGGTGTTTACCTTCTTTTTAGACGTGTAACCAATGCTTAATTTGCTGGTTTTAATGATATGTTGGTTATTCAAATCCACTTAATAAGTTATTTTTCGTTTTCTTACCAGCAACCAAATAATGATGGGTGCACCAAATAATGACGTTATCGCGTTAATGGGCAATGTATATTCGCTGGTCGGCAATTGGGCAATACTGTCGCAAATCAGCATAATGATGGCACCGCTTATGGCAACCGCCGGAACCAATATTTTATGGTTGGAAGTGCTGAAAAGCAGCTTCGTCAAATGTGGCACAGCCAAACCAATAAAGGCAATTGGGCCGGAAAAAGCGGTAATTACGCCTGTTAAAAGGCTTGTTGAGATTAAGGTTAAATTTCGGGTTCGTTTCACGTTAACGCCCATACTTTTTGCATAATTTTCTCCCAAAAGCAAGCTGTTCAAAGGTTTTATGATGAAAATCACAAAGGTCATTCCAATCACAAAAATGATTAAAAGCACCAAAATTTCATTCCAGCTTAAATTCCCCAAGCTGCCAAAACTCCAAAATAAATATTGCTGCAATTGATTGGCGCTGCTGAAATAGGCCAGCACGCTGATTACTGAAGCGGTTAAACTCCCAAACATCAGTCCGATAATTAGAATAGACATGGTATTTCTCACTTTAATGGCAGCCAGCATCACGGCCGAAAGCACCAAAAAAGCGCCAATGCTTGCCGCAATGGCATGTCCCCAACTGCTAAACGCGAAACCGGCCATAGTGCCGCCAAAAAATGAGGCGCCCAATATCAATATGGCAACACCCAAACTGGCGCCAGAACTGATTCCCAATACGTAAGGACCAGCTAACGGATTCCTAAACAAGGTTTGCATCAACAATCCGCTGATTGACAATCCCGATCCAACGATAATCGCCGTAATTGCTTTTGGCAATCTGTAATTTAGCAAAATTGATTTCCAAGATTCCTTCTTAACATCACCATCAATAAAAGCAAGAAACAATTGTTTTAAAGGAATATAAACCGAGCCCAGACTTATGTTTATGATAAAAATAAGCAGGAGCACACCCAATAAAATTAGAAAAGTGTTTCTATATGATTTTGTTGGACTTACCAATGATGCTTGTTTAAAAATGTAACTAATTTTTCTATTGCTTTTCCGCGATGGCTGATGTTGCCTTTTTCATTCATCTCCATTTCTGCAAATGAGGTGTTAAAACCATCCGGCATAAAAATAGGGTCGTAGCCAAAACCGCTTTTTCCCCGTTTTTCTGCTAAAATGGTGCCTTCACAAATTCCTTCAAATATAAACTGTTTTCCCTGAATATTTAAGGCAATTGCTGTCTTAAATTGCGCATTCCGGTTCGGATTATTTTCGAGATTTTTCAATAATTTAGCCATATTTGCTTCGGCATTGTTGTCTTCCCCGGCATAACGGGCGGAATAAACGCCCGGTTCGTTATTTAAAGCGTCAACTTCCAGTCCGGTATCATCAGCAAAACAATCCAGTCCGTATTTTTCTGTAACATAATTTGCCTTTAAAATGGCGTTTCCTTCCAAAGTATCTGCCGTTTCAGAAATATCCTCAAAACAATTGATATCGGCCAAACTCACAATATCGAAATTGGTGAGCATTGTCTGAACTTCTTCGAGTTTGTGTTGGTTGTATGTAGCGAAAACCAGTTTTAATTTATTCATGATGGTACGGTTCGTTCTTTAAAATAGTGTAAGCCCTGTAAAGCTGTTCAACAACAAACAATCGAATCATTTGGTGCGAAAAAGTCATTTTTGATAAGGATATTTTTCCTTGTGCCTGCTGGTAAACGGCTTCTGAAAATCCGTACGGACCGCCAATCACCAAAACCAATTGTTTAACGCCTGAATTCATTTTTTTTTGAAGGTATTCAGAAAAAGCGACAGAACTAAATTGCGTACCTTTTTCATCCAATAAAATTAAAACGTCTGTTGCAGCTATTTTTTTTAAAATGAGTTCACCTTCCTTTTCCTTTTGTTGTGTTTCGGTTAGGTTTTTAACATTTTTGAGATCAGCAATCACATCAATTTCAAAATTGATATAATGCTTCAGCCTGTTTTGATAAGCCTCAATTAAGGTCTGTAAATTTTTATCATCGGTTTTACCTATGGCCAACAGTTTAATTTTCATCTGTTTACATTTTATTTTTTAGCGGTAACAGATTGCTGCCTGCCTGCCTGCCGTAAAGGCAGGTTCACCATTAATCATTCCTGTATGAATAAAAATTTGCAACGCTCGTTTCATCTGTTTACATTTTATTTTTTATTGGTACAGATGCACTTCGCTCTTGCTGATTTCTGTGTATATCAAAATTTGTTATGGCTCGTTTCATTCGGTAAATATAAAAAGAATTAAAGAATGAATTTTTTTGAAAATAAAAAAGTTATTTTTGTTTGATAATAGACAAACCCAATGATTTCACAAAAACAATTTGAAAAAGAACTTGAACTAATCATTTCAAATGCCATTAGAGAAGATGTGGGCGACGGCGATCACAGCTCTTTGGCTTGCATCCCGAAAGAAGCAAAAGGAAAAGCAAAATTGTTGGTTAAGGAAGCCGGAATTATTGCAGGTGTGGAAATGGCAAAAAGAATTTTTAGTTATGTGGATTCGGCATTAAAAGTGGAAACATTGATTAACGACGGTGAAACCGTGAAATATGGCGATGTGGTTTTTTATGTGGAAGGAAGTTCTCAATCCATTTTGAAATCAGAACGTCTCGTCTTGAACGTAATGCAGCGAATGAGCGCCATAGCCACAAAAACAAAGGAATTTGCCAAATTACTGGAAGGCACAAAAACCAAAATTTTAGACACCCGTAAAACCACGCCTGGAATAAGAGCCATAGAAAAATGGGCGGTAAAAATTGGCGGTGGCGAAAATCATAGGTTTGCTTTGTATGATATGATTATGTTGAAAGACAATCATATCGATTTTGCCGGAGGCATATCAAAAGCCATTGAAAAAACAAAAAACTACTTAAAAGAAAATAGCTTAGATTTAAAAATTATTGTTGAAGCAAGAAGCATTGAAGAAATTAGGGAAATATTGGAACACGAAGGCATTCACAGAATATTAATTGATAATTTTGATTTTGAAGAAACCAAAAAAGCAGTTCAGTTAATCGGCGACAAATGCCAAACGGAATCATCTGGCGGCATTAATTTTGAATCCGTCAGGAAATATGCAGAATGTGGTGTGGATTATGTTTCTTCAGGTGCTTTAACACATTCTGTTTACAATATGGATTTGAGTTTGAAAGCGGTGGCCCCCTAACCCCCGAAGGGGGAATTTAAAAAAAAGTTCTAAAATTGTTAAAAGCAAATTATAAATCGTAAATCGTAAATCAAAAAATTCGTCACCATGAGTTCAGCCGAAGGTCGTACATCTAATGATACCAATCAAAGTTAGAATCTATTTAAAAAATAAATGAGGAAACACACCATAGCAATCATAAATAAAATCAAGAAACTGGAATGGATTATTAGGCTGGGGAAAAACGTTAAAATCCCTGGTTTAATGGGTATGTCACTTTATGAAGTGCTAAAAATATATTTTCTTGGGATTATTAAAGGTGCGCTAACATCTCGCGCCGGCGGTATTGCATTCAGCTTTTTTATGGCTTTGTTTCCATTTTTACTTTTTATACTTACCCTCATTCCATACGTGCCGATTGAAGGATTTCAGCAAGATTTTTTGTTTATGATTGAAAGCTTGTTGCCTCCAAATACAGCCAGTTCTTTTCAGGAAGTCATCCGCGATATTGTAATTAATAAATACGGCGGATTGCTTTCTTTCGGATTTTTAGCCTCCATTTTTTTAATGGCAAACGGGGTAAGTTCCATTTTTGCCGGATTTGAATATTCGTATCATGTGGTTGAAATGCGCAGTATTCTTCGCCAATATTTTATTTCGATGCTTATGGCAATCGTATTGACGGTTATTTTATTTGTGGTGGTTGCGGTGACTGTTTATTTTGAAATAGGCATAAACGATTTAAAAGCACGAGGATGGCTGGATAATGATGTGTTCTGGATTGAAAAAGGAAGGTTCTTTTTGTTGGTGGCACTGATATTTTTTTCAGTTTCAGTTTTGTATAAATATGGAGCGAAAGAGGTAAAACAAAGCACTTTTTTTACGCCTGGTTCAGTTTTAACAACTGTTTTAACCTTATTGATGTTCAAATTATTTGCCATTTATGTGTTGAAATTCGCCACCTACAACCAACTTTATGGCTCCATTGGTACTTTGTTGGTGTTAATGGTTTTTGTCTGGTTAAACTCCATCATATTGTTGTTGGGATTTGAATTAAACGCAAGTATCAACAGGCTTAAAAGAAATTATATAAAGGATATGGAATTGAAAGAAATAGCAGTGAAAGAAGTGGAATTAATAGAAAAGGAAAGAGAACTGAAAGATTTAAAGGAATCAAAAGAAAAAGACTTGAAAAAATAAAATTTAACAGATGAAAATGATAGCAATGATTCCTGCGCGTTTTGAAGCAAGCCGATTTCCCGGGAAACTAATGAAAGATTTGGCCGGAAAAACAGTTATTTTAAGAACTTATGAAGCAACAAAAAATGCCAATTTGTTTGATGAAGTTTATGTGGTGACGGACAGTGATGTTATTTTTGATGAAATTATTTCAAACGGAGGAAAAGCCATTAAAAGTAAGAATGAACACGAATCGGGGAGTGACAGGATTGCGGAAGCCATTGAAAATATGGAGGTTGATATCATAGTAAATGTTCAGGGTGATGAACCTTTTACGCAAAAAGAATCACTTTCAAAGTTGCTGGAAGTTTTTAAAACGGATCAAAATAAGGAAATTGACATCGCTTCCTTAATGATAAAAATGGTTGATAAAGCTGAAATTAACAATCCGAACAATGTAAAAGTGGTGACTGATGAGCGAAATTTCGCTATGTATTTTTCCCGTTCTGCAATTCCGTATCCAAGGGATGAATCTTTTGCGGATTATTTTAAACATATCGGAATTTATGCCTTCAGAAAAGAAGCCTTACTAAAATTCACCAAATTGCCAATGAATAGGCTGGAAGCTTCGGAAAAATTGGAAAGCCTTCGTTTCTTGGCGCACGGATTAAAAGTGAAAATGGTAGAAACCGATCAAATTGCCATTGGCATCGACACACCCGAAGATTTGGAAAAAGCAAAGGCAATCTTTAAAAATATTAACAAATAACATCTAATATCTAACAATTAACATCTAACCAATGAGCTATATCAACAGACAACCAAAAGATTTTATGAAATCGTTGCAATTAATCCACTTCTCCTTATTGTTTATTATTATCATTTTTGGAGCCTATGTGTCTATTAATGCCGGTGAACAACTGTTTTTTTCTTATGAAGAAGATAAAATGTTTTTATATATGGCAATCTTGATTTCTTTTGTGGGAAATTTATCCAGTAAATACCTATATAACAAGCTGTTAAAACAAATCCCTACGGATATTGATTTATCACAAAAAGCGGTAAAATACAGCACCGCACATATTTTTAGGGTGGCGATGTTGGAATTTCCGGCACTAATGTGTATTATTTTTGTGATGGAATCCAACAACAGTTTCTACTTTATTTTGGTTGGGATATTAATGTTAATGATTCTTGCGGTTTATCCCACCAAATATAAATTTGCCAATGAAGTTCCTTTGTCGGCAAAAGAAAAATCAATGTTAGAAAACCTATAAATAGTTTTTTAATTTTTAGATATTTGCAAACTAATTTTTAAAGATGGCACAAAAACCAAGCATACCAAAAGGAACCCGCGATTTTTCGCCTTCCGAAGTGGCTAAAAGAAACTATATTTTTTCAACCATTAAACAAGTTTTTGAAACCTACGGATTTCAGCCTATTGAAACGCCAAGTTTTGAAAATTCGGAAACCTTGATGGGGAAATATGGGGAAGAAGGAGACCGCTTGATTTTTAAAATATTGAATTCGGGAGATTATTTGAGCAGGGTTGATGATGTGTTGCTTCAAGCAAAGGACAGTTTAAAAGTNNTGCAATTGTATGATGCCGTTTTCAGTAAATTAAATTTACCGGGAACCATCATAAAATTGAACAATCGTAAAATATTGGCGGGTATCGCCGAAATTATTGGAGCGGCTGATAAATTAATCGATTTTACGGTAGCGCTTGATAAATTGGACAAGATTGGTTCCGATGGCGTTGCCAATGAAATGATGGAAAAAGGCATTTCTGAAGAAGCCATTGAAAAAGTTAAACCATTATTCAATTTTCAAGGAAGCAATCAGGAAAAATTAAACCAATTGCAGACTTTATTGGCCGAATCGAAAGAAGGCACAAGCGGCGTGGAAGATTTATGTTTTGTGGTTGATACCATTGAAAAATTCGGACTGGAATCGGCCAAACTGGTGATTGACATTACCTTGGCGCGCGGCCTGAATTATTATACCGGTGCCATTTATGAAGTTTCCGCTCCGGAAGGCGTAAATATGGGATCTATTGGCGGTGGCGGAAGGTATGACGATTTGACCGGAATTTTCGGTTTAAATGATATGAGCGGCGTTGGTATTTCGTTTGGTTTGGACCGAATTTATTTGGTGCTGGAAGAATTAAACTTATTTACGGATCTTGAGTTGCCAAAACCAAAAGTCCTTTTTATTAATTTTGGAGATGCTGAAGCTGCTTTTTGTATGAAAGCCTTGGTTGAATTAAGGAAAAACAACATCAAATCGGAATTATATCCCGACAATGCAAAATTAAAAAAGCAAATGAATTATGCCAATAAAAGGGGAATTCCTTTTGTGGTGATGGTTGGATCTACGGAAATTGAAAACAACACCTACACCCTAAAAAATATGCAAAGCGGGGAGCAGGAAGTTTGCGGATTAAAAGAATTAATTAGAATAACGGCGCTACTTTAAAATAAGTTGTAAATTTGCCGTTTAATGACTAAAAATGTTTGAAGGTAAAAACATAATGACAAACAGAATTGATGAAATGGGAGATGATCACGTAGGGTCATCCGCTAAAACGCCTTTGAGATCTGATGCTTTTGATATTTCAGACCACGAGAAAATTGCACGAATTCAAGAAAGCGTGAAAGATATTTTGATTACTTTGGGAATGGATTTAAATGATGACAGTTTAAAAGGAACCCCAAAAAGAGTCGCAAAATCATTTGTGAATGAACTTTTTGGCGGATTAAATCCGGCTAATAAACCAAAATTATCCACCTTCGACAATAATTACAAGTATGGCGAAATGTTGGTGGAAAAAAACATTGTTGTTTATTCCACCTGCGAACATCACTTATTGCCAATTGTTGGAAGGGCGCACGTTGCTTACATTTCCAACGGAAATGTGATCGGATTGTCTAAAATGAATCGCATTGTTGATTATTATGCAAAACGACCTCAAGTTCAGGAACGTTTAACGATGCAAGTGGTGCAATCGTTACAGGAAGCATTGGGCACGGAAGATGTGGCTTGTGTAATTGACGCCAAACATTTATGCGTAAATTCGCGTGGTGTTCGCGATATTGAAAGCAGCACCGTAACATCCGAATTCGGCGGTAAATTTAAAGATGAAAACGTTCGCAGGGAGTTTTTGGATTACATAAAAATGGATACGGATTTTGAGGGTATGAAATAAAATATTACAATTTCAATCAACAAAAAAAGCATCCACTCGGGTGCTTTTTTAGTTTGGCGCCAGCAAATTAAACGGGTAATAAGGAATATTTCTAAGAACCCAAAAGACAACAATAATAGCCAAAATTACCAAAGGCGTTTTTGGATGATACACATAATTGTAAATTTTTTTTTTGAAAATTGAATTGATGCCTGTGACAATAAAGTGGTAACCCAAAATAAATAAACTGATTAAATACAATACATTCTGTCGTAAAACACCCAAAACATTAAAATTTAAAAGCTGGTGTGTGGCGCGCTGGCTTCCACAACCCGGGCAATAAATGCCGGTGGTATAGTACAAAGGACATTCAGGAAAAAAGCTGGCTTCATTTGGGTTGATAAAAAAATAAAATAAAGCCAAACTTAGTACACCAAAAATAATTGCGAACCATTTAATTTTCTTGAACATATTTTTTTAAAAATCGCCTATCAGCGCAAATCCACCAATAGCAAAGACAATTATAAGATAAAACAATCCAATGATAAGACTGGAAACGATTCCCCAAGTCATCCATCTCTGGGCTTCTTCGGAAGCTTTTTTAGCGCCTTCATAATCTCCCATTTCAAACTTGGCATTAACTTGTGCAGCAAACACAATACCTGCAATTCCAAAAGGCAAACAGCAAAATATAGTCACTAAAATTGATTCTATCAAGTAGTTTTTTGGTGGATGTTGGTTCATATTGAATCTTTTTTTCGATTTAATTTTGTAATACCAAAGTATGAAAAAAATTAAATAATTTGAAGGATTTAGTGATTTACCTGAAAAAAAAAGAATGTTTTAAAATGACTTAAATCCTGTTAAAAGAATCTTGGCAAGTAATTCGTAAAAATACTTGAATATAGTTGCCGGATGGAATTCTCATTAAAATTGTTGTTATAAAACCGTGATTTATGCTATATTTTTATACGAATTTTAGACATATTATTTTGTTGAATTTCAATGAAATATGATTTTTGTCTTGTATTTAAAAGAAAATAACGATTTTTAAATTATTTATTTTAGTACGTTTGCATTTTGTTCAAATAAAATAATTTATGATTATAAATACCGAACTGGAATTAAAAGGCAATCAATTTCCTTCGAAAATAATTTCCTATAAAAAAGATGTTGACACACTCTATTTTAGGAGTGAAAATAATGTAGTGTTACAGCTTACCATTCAAAGAGACAGTGTGTTGCGTTTTCGTTATACCACAACTTCAATATTTGAAAATGATTTTTCTTATGCCATAACACGTTATGCGAGCAGGGGATTTAACCATCTTGAAGTAACCGAAGACGAAATCAATTATATCATTACCACTTCAAAGTTAGTTTGCCATATATCAAAAGAAGATATGAGAAAATCTATTTTTGATGCAAAAGACAATACCCTTATTTCTGAAGATGAACTTGGTTTTCATTGGGAAGAAAGTTACGAATTTGGAGGCAATATTGTAAAAATGTCCAAAAATTCACAAGAAAAAGAAAGTTATTACGGATTGGGAGACAAACCGGTTGCCTTAAATTTAAAAAGTAAACGTTTTGAGAATTGGGTGACCGATTCTTATGCATTCGACAAAGATACTGATCCAATTTATAAAGCAATTCCATTTTACACAGGACTTCATCACGGAAAAGCTTACGGCATATTTTTTGACAACTCTTTTCGCTCCTATTTCGATTTTTGTCAGGAACGCAGAAATGTCACCAGTTTTTGGGCGCAGGGCGGTGAGATGAATTATTATTTTATTTACGGTCCGGAAATGGGAGAAGTGGTTTCCAATTATACTGATTTAACCGGAAAACCGCACGAATTGCCGCCGCTTTGGGCCTTGGGATACCACCAATGCAAATGGAGTTATTATCCGGAAACAAACGTTAAAGAGATCACCAATAAGTTTAGAGAGTTACATATTCCTTGTGATGCTATTTATTTAGATATCGATTATATGGAGGGTTTTAGGTGTTTTACCTGGAATAAAGAATATTTTCCAAATCCTAAACGAATGGTTAAAGAATTGGCTGATATCGGTTTTAAAACCGTAGCTATTATTGATCCTGGAATTAAAATAGACAATGATTACAGCGTTTTTAAGGAAGGACTTGACAAAGATTATTTTTGTAAACGTGCCGATGGTCCGTATATGAAAGGAAAGGTGTGGCCGGGAGAATGTTATTTCCCCGATTTCACAAAACCGGAAGTCCGCGAATGGTGGTCGGGTTTATTTAAAGAACTGATTGAAGATATTGGTGTAAAAGGCGTATGGAACGACATGAACGAACCCGCAATTATGGATGTTCCCGGAAAAACATTTCCGGATGATGTAAGGCATAATTACGACGGAAATGAATGCAGCCACAGAAAAGCGCACAACATTTACGGAATGCAAATGGCAAGAGCCACTTACCAAGGATTAAAAAAATTCTCCTATCCAAAACGCCCTTTTGTGATTACCAGAGCTGCTTATGCAGGCACACAACGCTATTCATCAACTTGGACAGGCGATAATGTGGCGACTTGGGATCATTTAACCATTGCAAATTTACAGGCGCAACGTATGTGTATGTCAGGATTTTCCTTTGTGGGATCAGATATTGGCGGATTTGCAGAGCAACCAAATGGCGAACTTTATGCACGTTGGATTCAGTTAGGAATTTTCCATCCATTTTGCAGAACACATTCATCAGGCGATCACGGCGACCAGGAACCTTGGGCTTTTGGAGATAACATTACCGATATTGTCAGAAAATTCATTGAAATCAGGTACCAATTGCTGCCTTATTTATATACGGCATTTTGGCGTTATGCCACAGAAGGGATTCCGATTTTGAAATCCTTGGTTTTATATGATCAGGCAGATGTGCATACGCATTATAGAAATGATGAATTTGTGTTTGGCGAAAAAATACTCGCCTGCCCAATTACTGAGCCAAATGCCAAAGGCAGAAGAATGTATGTACCGGAAGGGAACTGGTACAATTTCTGGGACAATACACTGGTTAAAGGCGGAAATGAAGTTTGGGTTGATGCTGATTTGGACAGTATGCCCATTTTTGTGAAAGAAGGCGCCATTATCCCAAAATACCCTATTCAGCAATATGTTGGAGAAAAGGAAATAACCGAACTTCATTTGGATGTATTTTTTAAATTCGGGAAAGAAAAATCTCAGGTTTATGAAGATGCCGAAGATGGATTCGATTATAAAAAAGGAAGATTTAGTTTACGAAATTTCAATCTTTTGGGCAAAGAGGATTCCTTGACCATTCAACAATTTAAATCGGGAAAATATATTACTTCCTATGAAACTTTTGAAATTAATTTAATTGGATTGCCTTTTGAAATTAAAAAAGTGGAGGTGGACAATGTTAAAATTGATTTGGAGTCCAGTCTAAAAGAAAATGTTTTGGTGATTTCAAAAGAATTTACAGAGCTTCATATTATTGGCAAAAAAGCAATAATTATTGATTAAGCTATATGTTTCATTAAAATAAGACTTATAAAAACAAAAAAGCTTCCCGATTTTTGGGAAGCTTTTTAAATTATAGCAATAAAATTTTTATTTAAGTATAATATTCAATCTTGCAAAAAGAAATCGTCCTCCAATTCCAAATTGTTGCGCCCTTCTTGACCAGTCAAATCTGCCTGCACTTCTGTTATTTTGATCACCGGTTACATCAGGTTGCAAATCTTGTGCAGCTCGGTCTGGATAAATATCAAATAAGTTATTTGCCCCAACAGTAACAGTTGTGCTTCCAGAAACTTTATAGCCAAAAGATAAATCTGTGACTAATTTTGACCCAAAAACTTGTTGATTGGCAACTGTTGTGGTAGCTTCGGTAACTTCTCCAAACCAAACATTTCTTAAAAACACATTAAATTTATCGGTGGTTAAACTGTTAGATAAATTTATCTTGGTTCTTGGCACTGATTCTTCCAAATAAACCCTGCTGTCTTCAGGGAAATAGGTACCAACCAATCCCGCATTTTCCAATACTTGAGAAGCTTTAATGTCTCCAACTTTTATGGTTTTAGAAAAAGTACCTGACAAATCAGATTTTAATTTGGCATTGTTGCCTATAAGGGCATCGTGGGTAATAACGACATCAATTCCTTTTGATTCCGTATCAATGGCATTTGCGAAAAATGAAGCAGCAGAGGCATTTGCCTGTGAAAGCAAATTGTCTAATTCTGTTCCGGTTCCAGGGCCTTTAAACTGACCGGTATAAACTACCCGGTCATCAATGGCCACAAAATAGCCGTCAACGGTAAATGTTAAATGCATTTCAGGTAATTTAGAGGTAAAACCTACACTGACACTTCTGGATTTTTCCTCTTTTAATTGAGGGATTCCTAACAATTGCGCAGCCCTGCTGTCGTTGGCAAAAGTTCCCACTTCTTGTGGGTTTCCAAGGTTATCAAAAATTGTAGAGGTAGAATTAAAGTTCAATTGGTGCAATGATGGAGCTCTAAACCCAGTGTTAAAAGCTGCTCTTATATTGGTATTTTCTCCAGCTTTTATTCTGGCGGCCACTTTGAAATTTAAGGTGGATCCAAAATCCGAATAATCTTCATATCGAGTTGCAAAACTCGCTAAAAAGTTCTCAGATAAATCAGCTTCTACATCAAAATAACCTGCAACACTATTTCTTCCACGAGACAATTCATTTGCAGGACTAAAGCCTGGAAATACTTGTGAACCTCCAGGTCTTGAATTTCCGAAGAAGTCTTTTGCCGGAATTTGGGTAGCCAATGTAATTACTTGCCCCTCAGCTGTGAATTGAGCATAAGAACCCAGTTCCCCAGCAACAATATCGTAATTTTCCAATCGATATTCTGCACCGAAAGCAATATTTAATCCAGCCATAGTATCTTCAAAAAATTGACTGATGTCTAAATTTGTGGTGTTTTGAGCAAATGAAAATCCGCCTGCATCAAAAAGTGTTGGAGAAGCTTTTTGCATTGATGCATTAAATGTGTTTCCAATTGTATACATAAAAGCATTTTTTCCCCAAGTATTGCTGAAATCTACCTCCCAGTCGGAAATTTTCCCTTTGATTCCGACAGAAAAAGACTTATCCTTAATATGTGAATTGATTTCAGGTAAAAAACCATTCATATAAGCGGGTGTATAAGTTCTGCTTTCATTAGGTTGTCTGTAAAATCCAGCAGAATTTCCTGTTCTGGAACTCATTCCTGCAACTGCATACAATTCAGTGCCAGTGTCATTTAACGGAAGCGAAAAATTCGCAAAGAATCGTCCACCACGTAATGCGGATTGGCCAACTCTCATATTAAAATCACTTCTTTCCAATCCACGTGCAGCCAATTCAGCAGTGGTATTGTCAGCTCCTAAAATAGTTCTCAACTGAGCTTTTGTGGCATTTGGATCTAAATTAAATCCGGCCGCATTTCCATATTGAATAACATCAGAAACATTATCATCCAATAATTTGGATAAATCATAACCTGCATTATTGGCAAATCTTTCAACAGTATTATATTTATTAAATACATTTCCTTCCCATTCTTTCATCCTGCTGTAATCTTCTCTAACATCAAAATCTCCCGTAAAGTTGATAAATCCGCCTTTATCGCCTAATTGTAAGCCATAGTTGGCGCTTACATTGGTTGTTTGCCCGTCAACACCACCCGTTTGGTCGTTGGCGTTTTCTGAGAAATTTGCCCCTGTTGTAACATTCAGGTTAAGTTCATTGGTGCTTCTTTTTAGCACAATGTTAATAACGCCTGCAATGGCATCAGAGCCATATTGTGCTGCGGCACCATCTCTTAAAACTTCTATGCGTTCAATAGAAGCAGCAGGAATTGCATTTAAATCGGTACCAACACTACCGCGTCCAAAAGTACCATTCACATTTACCAATGAAGAATTGTGTCTTCTTTTTCCATTGATTAAAACCAAGACCTGATCTGGTCCCAAACCTCTTAAAGAAGCAGGATCTATATGGTCAGTTCCATCAGCAATTGTTTGTGTGTTTGATGTAAATGAAGGCGCCACATAGTTTAATATCTGGTTTAAGTTTACTTGTGGACCAGCTGTAATTAGTTCCGCCACATCAATAACATCAACAGGAACGGCAGTATCAACAGAGGTTCTGTTCGGATTTCTTGACCCAACAACCACCACTTCTTTTAAGGCAACTCCTGAAATCAAGACCACATTAAATATTTTAGTGCCGTCCATTTGCAATTTCTTTTCATTGTACCCTACATAAGAAAAAATAAGATTTTCGCTACTTTGCACCATTATGGCAAAATCACCGTTAAAATCGGTTGTTGTACCTCTTGAGGTACCTTCAATAGTTACAGAAACACCAGGTAACGGCTGGTTATCTGAGTCAGTTACTTTTCCTGTAACTTGATACGATTGTGCATAAATTGCCATCGTAAAAAGGGAAAAAATCCCTAAGATTAATTGTTTTTTTGAATTCATGTTTTTGTGTTTATGTTAATTAATGTGAGCAATATATAAATAAAATTTAACTTTTAATTAACTAATATGAAACAAATGATACTAAATAAAAAAAAAGTAATGGATTTCGCAATATAATTTTAAAACCGATAAGCTTAATAATAATTTTTTTAATGTATAGCCGTACTTATAAAATTCTTCTCAAATTAATTTAAAAATTGAAATCCTTTATGAGCGGTTTATTTTTGCGCAATTATGTATATTTGATTTGTTAAAATTAAAAAGAAATCAAAATAGACACAATATGAAACTTTTAGAAAACAAAACTGCTTTAATTACGGGAGCCACCAGAGGAATAGGAAAAGGAATAGCCCAAACTTTCGCAAAACAAGGAGCAAATGTTGCTTTTACCTTTAGTTCTTCACTTGAAGTGGCCAAAGAATTGGAAAAGGAATTGATGACTTATGGCATAAAAGCAAAAGGATACCAGTCAAATGCCGCAAATTATGAAGCTGCACAAGAATTGGCTGCAGATGTGTTAAAAGAATTTGGAACCATTGATATTTTGGTAAACAATGCAGGAATTACCAAAGACAATTTGTTGATGCGAATTTCTGAAGAGGATTTTGACACGGTGATTGAAGTGAATTTAAAATCGGTTTTCAATTTAACAAAGGCAGTAATTCGGCCAATGATGAAGCAACGTTCAGGTTCCATTATCAATATGAGTTCGGTGGTTGGGTTAAAAGGGAACGCCGGACAAGCAAATTATGCGGCTTCTAAAGCTGGAATTATAGGTTTTTCTAAATCTGTGGCCTTGGAACTGGGCTCAAGAAATATTAGAAGCAACGTGATTGCACCGGGTTTTATTGAAACTGAAATGACCGCCAATTTACCTGAAGAAACAGTGAAACTATGGAGAGACGCTATTCCGTTAAAACGTGGCGGAACGCCTGAAGACATTGCAAATGCCTGTGTGTTTTTAGCTTCGGAGATGAGTTCTTATATTACCGGACAAACATTGAGCGTTGATGGGGGAATGTAAAGCTCCCTGACCACAGAAGTGGGAATTTTGAAAGTGTAATTCGGACAAAATCTACCGGATCTTGATAATTAAAGACTACTTGACTTTAAATGGAAACTGAAAAATTATTATTGATAATTTTAGCGGTATTTGTAGCGCTGTTTATAGCTGTTTTTCAATATCTATGGAAAAACATAGCGCGAAGCCAATTAGATTATTGGCTTTCCTTTTTTAGATTTTTGACTATTTTTTTGATTTTATTGTTATTGATAAATCCTTCATTTGAAAAGAACAATATTGAAATTATAAAACCAAATTTATTGGTTGCGGTTGATAATTCGAAATCCATTAAATACAATTCACAAAACGAAACTGTTCAAAATTTAGTAGAAAAAATCAAAACAGATTCGGAATTAAACAACAAATACAACATCAGTTTTTATGGTTTTGGAACAGGTTTATATCCATTAAATGAATTAAATTTTGAGGAAAGCCAAACCAACTTAGCATTGCCTTTTCATGAATTTTCAAAATTGCATAAAACAGGCACAAATCCGGTTATTTTAATTTCAGACGGAAACCAAACCATTGGAAACAGTGTTGAATTTGCAAATTATAAAAGTCCGGTTTTTCCTTTTATCGTTGGCGACACCACTGTTTTTGAAGATATTTACATCAGCCAGTTAAATGTAAATCCTTTCGCTTTTATAAACAATCAACTTCCGGTTGAGTTATTTATCAATTATACAGGAAATAAACCTGTTACAAAAAATCTCAACGTTTATCATAAAGGAACCAAAGTTTATTCCGAGCAATTTCAATTTTCAGCATCAGAAAATGTTAAAACTACCAATTTTTTTTTAACGGCTGCAGTCAAAGGAACACAATTTTATACAGCTACTGTTGATCAGTTGGAAAATGAGAAAAACACCCAAAATAATACAAAAAATTTCAGCATCAACATTATTGAAGAAAAATCCAAAATTCTTATTTTAACTTCTATCGTCCATCCCGATTTGGGTATGCTTAAAAAAGCCATTGAAAGCAATAAACAAAGAACGGTAACCATTTCTGCTGTTTCAAATTTAAAAGGTAAAATCACTGATTATCAATTGGTTATTTTATACCAACCGACAACGCTTTTCAAAAATGTTTTTGCGGAAATTAATCAAAAGAAGCTGAATTATTTTGTGATTACGGGGCGAAGCACTGATTGGACTTTTTTAAACAGCGTTCAGGGAAGTTTTTCAAAAATAATAAGTTCAGAACTTGAAAATTTCCGTCCGATTTTCAATGTAAATTATGCCGCTTTTTTAAGTGCCGATGTTGATTTTTCAAATTTTGCGCCCATTGAAGACCGTTTTGGGGAAATTGCCTTTTCTGTTCCGTACCAGTCCTTATTATTTCAAAAAATAGGAAATATAGTAACAGACAAGCCTTTATTGGCAACTTTTGAAAACAGCAGCCAAAAATCCGCCGTTTTATTGGGGGAAAATTCCTGGCGCTGGCGAATGAACAGTTTTGTGGAAAATAAAACTTTTGAACGTTTTGACGGATTTTTGGCCGGTTTAATTCACTATTTAGTTTCAACGGATTCAAAAAGCAGGCTAAATATAACTGCGAATCCCATTTATTATGCGAATGAAACTATTCAAATTTCTGCAAGTTATGTGGATGAGAATTTCAATTTTGACAACAGAAGCAAACTTTGGATAACAGTTTCAAATGAAGCATCAAAATTCATCAAAAAAATTCCATTGGCGGTATTAAATAATAGGTTTGTGGTGGAACTTCCCACAATTCCTTTTGGGGAATATACCTATTCTGTTTCAGTTGAAAATACAAACAACAGCGTCTCAGGCAGTTTTAAAATTTTGCCGTTTGAAATTGAAGCGCAATTTGCCAATGCCAATGACCAACTCTTAAAAAAAGTGGCAAATGAGACAGAAGGATTCACATTTTATAACAGTCAGGAGCAAAATTTAATTGATTATTTAATAAATGATGAAAGGTTTAAAAGCATTCAAAAAAACACAATCTCAAAAACACCTTTAATTGATTGGAAATGGATTTTGGGAATGATTGTGTTGACATTAAGTTTAGAGTGGTTTATACGAAAATATTATGGTAGGATTTGAGCTATTTTCCAAAATATAGATAAATAAACTCATTTATTAAAAATAATTAGTTGATATTCAGTATTTTAAATTCTTAGGCAAATTTAGCCGTTTTAATTTTCTTTCGTATATTTGAACAATATACTAAACTCTAAAACAGAAAAAAATGAGCAACGGACAATTACAATTGCCAAAAACTTTAATGCCAATAATAATAGGTGTCATTATACTTGTTATTTTATTATCAAAATCAACAACAACAATAAATTCGGGTGAAGTAGGGGTATTGTATAAAACATTTGGTGGTGGAGTAGTTACCGATATGGCTCCTTTAGGTGAAGGATTTCATGTGGTGGCACCCTGGAACAAAGTATTTGTTTATAATGTAAGACAGCAAGAATTATTGGAAAGAGAAATGTTGGTTTTATCGGCCAATGGTCTTGAAATTAAACTTGATGCTTCCGTTTTATATCAGCCAACAGCGGCTACAGTAGGATTTCTACATCAAACAAGGGGTCAGGATTATCTTTCAAGTGTTATAATTCCTGCCGTGCGTTCAGCAACAAGAAGCGTGGTAGGTCGTTATACGCCTGAACAATTATATTCTACAAAAAGAGATGCCATTCAATCTGAAATTTTTGAAGAAACAAAAAAAATTGTGGAACCTCAATTTGTTCAATTAAATGCTATTTTGGTAAGAGATGTAACTTTGCCATTGACAATTAAAACAGCGATTGAAAGTAAATTAAAGCAAGAACAGGAATCTTTAGAATATGAATTTAGATTGATAACTGCATCTAAAGAGGCTGAAAAACAAATTATTGAAGCTAAAGGTAAGGCAGATGCCAACCGCATTTTAAGCGCTTCATTGAATGATCAAATTCTTCAGGATAAAGGGATTGAAGCAACTATTAAATTGTCGGAATCTCCTAATAGCAAAGTGATAGTTATTGGCGGCGGAAAAAGCGGTATGCCAATTATATTGGGAAATCAGTAATCACTAAATTAAATTTATAAAAAACCAACTTTTAGTTGGTTTTTTTTATTCTAGGAGGGTTTAAT
>DPCK01000138.1 GCA_003516285.1 Lutibacter sp.
GCTTCATTGTCTTCCAACAAAAAAGAGCCTCCTTGGTAATTCAACAACCATTTGGCCGTGTTTCCTTTTTGAAGCGACCAATAAGTAATTCCGTAGGCTTTTAAATGATTTGTTTGTGAAACATCATCCATAGGAATTAATATGAATGATGAAAATGCGGAATGAGAAAAAAGCAACAATATTGCGATCAATGCTTTTTTTATGATTGAAAATCGGTGAATTTTTGATTTAAAACTTGCATATTTAGAATGGTACGTCATCTTCGTCATAATTACCGGGCGCATCAAAAGCATCTTCAGCACTCGCAAAATTACGTTGCGGAATGGCATTATTCATTTTTGAATGAAATTCACTTGCATTGCCTTCATCTAAATTGCTGAATTGCGCCAAATGAGCCGTAAATTTAAGTCGGATATTGTCCAATCCACCATTTCTGTGCTTGGCCACAATAAATTCGGCCTGACCTTCACAAGGTGATCTTTCTTCGTCATCCCACTCCGTAAGTCCATAATATTCAGGGCGATAAATAAATGTTACAATATCAGCATCTTGCTCAATGGCACCAGATTCACGTAAATCAGACAGCAAAGGGCGTTTGCTTCCTCCACGAGTTTCAACAGCTCGTGATAATTGTGAAAGTGCAATTACCGGAATATTCAATTCTTTGGCCAATGCTTTTAAATTTCGTGAAATGGTTGAAATTTCCTGTTCCCGATTTCCACCGCCTTTTTGCGCAGTGCCTGCGGTCATTAACTGCAAATAGTCAATAATAATAATTTTTATGCCGTGTTGCGATGCCAAACGACGCGCTTTTGCACGCAAATCGAAAATGGACAAGGACGGAGAATCATCAATAAAAATGGGTGCTTTTGATAAATTTTTAACTTTTACGTTCAGCTGTTCCCATTCGTGAGGTTCCAAATTTCCTTTTCTTAATTTTCCCGAAGAAATTCCTGTTTCACTGGAAATCATACGCGTAATTAATTGTACGGAAGACATTTCCAATGAAAATATGGCAACTGGCTGGTCAAAATCAATGGCCATATTTTTTGCCATCGACATCACAAAAGCCGTTTTACCCATACCCGGACGTGCAGCCAAAATTACCAAATCTTGCGGTTGCCATCCAGAAGTTAGCTCATCCAAACGCGTAAAACCGGTTGGGGCTCCGCTCATCCCTTGCTTGTTTCCTATTTCTTGGATCTTTTTTATTGCTTGCGCAACAAGGCCTTCAGACGTTTCAGATCCTTTTTTTAAATTTCCTTGGGTAACTTCAAACAATTTAGTTTCTGCATCATCCAGTAAATCAAAAACATCAATGGTTTCATCGTAAGCTTCCTCAATAATTTCAGATGAAATGGTGATTAATTTTCGCTGAATAAATTTTTGGAGAATGATACGTGCGTGAAATTCTATATGTGCTGATGAAGCAACTTTTTGGGTTAAACGAACCAAATAAAAATCGCCGCCAATAGCCTCTAAATTGTTGGTTTTTCGTAACTGGTTTGCAACGGTCAGTAAATCGGTGGGTTCAGAATTTTTAAATAAAGAAAATATGGCTTCATAAATTAATTGGTGTGCCTCTTTATAAAAAGCTTCTGGATGTAAAATATCAATAACATCATCAACACCCTTTTTATCAATCATCATAGCCCCCAAAACCGCTTCTTCCAAATCCAACGCCTGAGGCGGAATTTTACCTTTTTCAAGGCTAATAATGGTGCTTTTTTTGGGATTATAGTATTGTACGGGCTGCAAATTTTTCACTTTTTTGATACTTTANNTTGGCCATTTTAATTAAGACAAATGTAATTTTTAAAACACAATTTTAGCTTGAATTTTTAATTATATTTTTAAACATATTTTGTTAACAAGTAACTAATTTGTTAATAACTGATTAAACGCCAATTTATGACAAAATATTGCTTATTTTTGAACTATGGACAATAAAAAAACGTATAAAATTCTTACGGTAATATTGGTAATGCAATGGGCTTTTCTTCAAATTATCGCCCAATTTCCTACAGAAATTGAAAAATATTATTCCAACGGACTCTATAGGTACATTTCTAAATTTTTAAATATGCTCTTCGGATGGATTCCATTTTCAGTTGGAGATATTTTATACGCAATTTTGTTTATTTTCATCCTAAAAAATATTTTCACCGCCATAAAAAACAAAAAAATTTCTTTAAAAAATACATTATTCAAAATTGGCGGATTTATTTCAATCCTGTTTTTTCTTTTTCATTTAAACTGGGGATTAAATTATTTTAGGCAGCCAATTTACAAAACCCTAAATTTTGAGATTGAAAAATATTCCACCAATGAATTGATCGATTTTACGGAAAAACTGATTGCTAAAATCAACCGGGTGCAACTTTCCATTACTAAAAATGACACTCTCATTGTAAATAATGCTTTTAACAATCCTGAAATTCAAGAAATATCCTACAATGTTTACGATCAATTTCAAGAGAAATATCCACAATTCCCGCATAAAAATTTAAAGGTCAAACACTCGCTGTACAGTTTGCCGTTAACTTATATGGGATTTGCCGGATATTTAAATCCATTAACAAACGAAGCCCAGGTAAATTATTTAATACCAAAAAACACTTATCCAATGATTGTTTGTCACGAATTGGCGCATCAAGTGGGAATTGCTTCAGAAAGCGAAGCCAATTTTATGGGGTACTTGGCAACCACAAATTCTGACAATGTTTATTTTAATTACTCGGGATATTTGATGGCAGTTCGTTTTTGTTTGTTTGAAATTTCTCAAAAAGAACCCGAAAAATTTGAATTGCTTAAAATTAAACTCCATCAAGGAATATTAAAAGACATTCGGCAAGGCGAGGAATTTTGGGAATCTTACCAAAATTGGTCTGAGCAATATTTTAAAACATTTTACGATTCTTTTTTAAAAGCAAATAAGCAAAAAGACGGGATGAAAAGCTATAACAAAGTGGTGGTGCTTTTAATAAACTATCACAAAAACAAGGAATTATAGCGGTTGTTTTCTTCCTTAAATATTGGTAAAAATTATTTTGGCTTTCAAAAAAATACTGCTTTTTTTATTTTTCCGGCAAGTAATATGAAATCATTAATATTTTATTAAATTGCTAGCCAATAAAATCATTATAATGTTAAATAATTAATTTTCTAAC
>DPCK01000061.1 GCA_003516285.1 Lutibacter sp.
CGAACTTAAATTTTGATAATTTCATGTAGTTATTTTAATTATTTTTTAGTGATCAAATGAAAAAAGCTATGAATTCTCTCTCGGAAAATTAGCTTTTACCCTACTGTTTCTTCCTTACTTTTATTAGAAAGAGGGCAAAGATACAACATACGCATAGGCGTTGTCAAGTGTTTTAGAATAAAAGTTTGTTTTGCAGCCTATTAACGGCTAATTTTGGCAAAATCTTCCCAAAAAGTCGGATAAGATTTTGAAACTACGCCAGCATCTTCAATTTCAATGGCAACTTTTACGGCCAAAGGTGCAAAAGCCATCGCCATTCGGTGGTCATCATAAGTCGCAATACGGATGTTTGCATTTATGTTGGCTGCAGACTTTAAACGCAACGTTTCGTCGGTAATAATAACCTCACCTCCTAATTTTTCAAGTTCCGTTTTAAGTGCTACCAACCTGTCCGTTTCCTTTATTTTCAAGGTATGAAGTCCCGTTAAATAACATTCAATCCCCAAACCGAAACAAGTTACAGCGATTGTTTGCGCAATATCCGGCGCATTAATTAGGTTTAAAGTTAAAGGCTTAATATTTAAGGATTGCTGATTTTTTAAAACAATAATATTTTCGCTAAATTTGGTGGAAACTCCTAAATTTTCATAAATTATAGCCAATGCAGAATCGCCCTGCAAGCTGTTTTTTTTGTAAGATGACAAGGTTATTTCTGAATTCGGACTGAGCGCGCATAAACTGTAAAAATATGATGCCGAACTCCAATCGGATTCAACCACAACTGTTTTTGGCTCAATGATTGGTTTTGGATGAACTGTAATCAAATTTCCTTCCCAAACATAGTCAATGCCCAATTCGGCCAACAATTGCAGTGTCATTTTTATGTATGGAACAGAAGTGATTTCGCCTTTAAATTTTAATTTCAATCCGTTTTGCAAAGTGGGCGCAATTAACAACAATGCCGAAATGTATTGGCTGCTCACATTTCCTTCAATTTCAACAAAATCCTTATCTAACTTTTTTCCTGAAATTTTTAACGGCGGAAAACCTGCTTTTTCCAAATATTGAATGTTGGCACCTAATGAAATTAAGGCTTCAACCAAAATTTTTACAGGCCGGTCTTTCATTCTTGGAGATCCGGTAAGCACAATTTCAGCGCCTTCTTTAACCGAAAAATAAGCTGTTAAAAAACGCATCGCGGTGCCGGCATGCCCAATGTTTATTTCAGCCAAATTGCTTTTTAGCGCTTTTTGCATCAATTCGCTATCATCGGAATTTGAAATATTTTCAATCGTTAAATTCGGATAAAACTGCTGTAAAATCAACAATCGGTTTGTTTCGCTTTTTGATCCTGTAATTTGGATAGTTCCATTCACAGTTTTATTTATTTTATTGATTTTCAACGATTCCATTCAAGTATAATTAGTGGCTTTAAATAAAATTATTTTTAATAGATTTACTGTTCAGTTTATTTTAAATTATTCCAACCAAACATGATGAAAAAATACATTTTATTTTTTGGCTTTTTGTTTTTTCTTTCAGCCCACAAAGTTAATGCACAAAAAACAGTATCCAAATTTAGTGAAGAATTTTACAATTCTATTGAATGGCGTAATATTGGTCCGTTCAGAGGCGGCAGAAGTGCTGCAGCAACCGGCGTCCCAAACAAAGCAAATCTCTATTATTTTGGGGCAACCGGCGGCGGCGTTTGGAAAACCACCGATGCCGGAAATACCTGGAGTTCAATTTCTGATGGTTTTTTTGGAGGTTCGGTTGGTGCTATTGCCGTAAGTGAATCCGACAACAATGTAATCTATGTGGGCAATGGAGAAGTTACCGTTCGCGGAAATGTTTCTTCCGGTGACGGCATGTGGAAATCCGTTGATGCCGGCAAAAATTGGGAGCATATTGGCTTAAAAAATTCGCGCCATATTCCACGCGTAAGAATTCATCCTAAAAATCCGGATATTGTATTTGCTGCTGTTTTGGGTGATTTATATAAACCTACTGAAGAAAGAGGTGTTTACAAATCTGTTGATGGTGGCAAAATCTGGAAGAAAGTATTATTTTCCAATGCCGATGCAGGCGCCATCGATTTAATTATCGACCCCAACAATCCGCGAATTTTATATGCCACAACCTGGAATGTAAGAAGAACGCCGTACAGTTTATCCAGCGGCGGCGAAGGTTCTGCCTTATGGAAAAGCACTGACGAAGGAGAAACTTGGACGAATATTTCATCAAATGAAGGTTTGCCAAAAGGGATTTGGGGAATTTCCGGCATTGCCGTTTCTCCTTTAAATTCAGATATTGTTTGGGCCTTAATTGAAAATAATGACGGTGGCATTT
Organism: Lutibacter sp.; assembly: GCA_003516285.1. Taxonomy (GTDB): domain Bacteria; phylum Bacteroidota; class Bacteroidia; order Flavobacteriales; family Flavobacteriaceae; genus Lutibacter. Next base: position 2,350 of record DPCK01000061.1, read on the forward strand.
ACAAATCTGTCGATGCCGGTAAAATCTGGAAATTGATTAACAACGACCGTGAATTGCGCCAGCGCGCCTGGTATTACACACGAATTTATGCCGATACACAAGATGAAAATACGGTTTATGTTTTAAATGTTGAATACCATCAATCAAAAGACGGCGGTAAAACTTTTAAATCATTTGAAGCTCCGCATGGCGATCACCATGATTTATGGATATCTCCTGAAGACAATCGACGGATGATTATTGCCGATGACGGCGGTGCGCAAATAAGTTTTGATGCCGGCGAAAATTGGAGCACTTATCACAACCAGCCAACTGCCCAATTTTACAGGGTGGTAACCGATGACCATTTTCCATACAGAATTTACGGCGCGCAGCAAGACAATTCAACTGTTAGAATATCGCACAGAACAAATGGCGGAAGCATTGAAGAAAGTGATTGGGAAAGTACCGCAGGCAGTGAAAGCGCCCATATCGCCGTAGATCCGTTAAATAACGATATTGTTTATGGCGGAAGTTATGGCGGATTGCTGACAAGAGTCAATCACAAAACAAATGAAACTAGGGCTATAAACGTTTGGCCGGATGATCCTATGGGACACGGTGCTGAGGATATGAAATATCGTTTTCAATGGAATTATCCGATTTTCTTTTCACCAAATAACAAAAAGAGGTTGTATGCCGCTTCAAATCACCTTCATACAACAACCAATGAAGGACAGTCTTGGGAGGTTATCAGCCCCGATTTAACCAGAAATGATCCAAAAACTTTAGGGGTTTCAGGCGGCCCAATTACCAAAGATAACACCGGCGTGGAGTATTACGGAACTATTTTTGCCGCTGTGGAATCTCCTTTTGAAAAAGACCTGATTTGGACTGGTTCTGATGACGGTTTGGTTCATATTACCCGCGATGGCGGAAAAAACTGGACAAATGTGACGCCTAAAAAAATGCCTGAATGGATGATGTTCAATTGTATTGAAGTTGATCCTTTTACGCCTGGCGGTGCTTATATTGTTGGCACTCGTTATAAATTAGGCGATTATACGCCTTATATTTATAAAACTGAAGACTACGGAAAAATCTGGAAATTACTTACAAAAGGAATCGCTTCGGAGCATTTCACAAGAGCTTTAAGAGCAGATCCAAAAAGAAAAGGATTGCTGTATGCCGGAACTGAAAATGGCATGTACCTGAGTTTTGATGATGGAACTCATTGGAGTCCTTTTCAACTGAATTTACCGATTGTTCCCATTACGGATTTGGCCATCAAAAACAATAATTTAATTGCAGCCACACAAGGCCGTTCCTTCTGGATTATTGATGATTTAACGCCTTTTCATCAAATTGATGAAGCCCTTATTTCCAAAGATTTTTTCATCTACAAACCTATGGACAGTTACCGAATGGGCGGAAGCGAACGTAAATCCAAAACTGCGGGACAAAATCATCCCGGAGGCGTTCTTGTAAATTATTATGTAAAAAATGTTGCCGAAAATGACACCATTAGTATAGCTGTTTATGAGAATTCAGGTAAACTCATTAAAACATTTTCAACCAAACCCGACGATAAAAAAAATGAAGAAACTTTAAAAGTAAAAAATGGTGCCAATCAGTTTAAATGGAATATGCAATATCCCGACGCAGAAAAAATAAAAGGCATGATTTTATGGTGGGCTTCTTTACAGGGACCAAAAGCGTTGCCGGGAACTTATAAAATTCANNAAAAATATCACCAAAATAAGGGAACAAATCAATCTGTTAAAAGCATCAATAACCGATAAAGAAAAAAATAAGGAAATTGTTAAACTCGCCGACAAAATTATAAAAGAAATGACAATCATTGAAAATGAATTGTATCAGACAAAAAGCAAAAGTTCGCAAGATCCGCTTAACTTTCCGATTAAGTTAAACAACAAATTGGCGCATTTAAATTCGCTGAGTTCCATTGGAGATTATAAACCTACGGACCAGTCGGTTGAATTTAAAAATGAAATTACCCAATTAATAGATATAGAATTGGCTAAAATTTATGCCATTTTTGAAAATGATGTGAAGATGCTGAACAAAAAGGTAAAGGAAAGCGATATAGAATTGATTAATTTAAATTAAAAAAATAAAGAGGCTTTCGGCCTCTTTATTTTTTTATAAACTTATAATACCCGGCCATAATAAGCCCGTAAACAAGTGACATTACCAACTGTACAGTCACAAATGGCAACCAGTTTTCGGCAGAAAAAAATTCAGCAATCATTCCTGAAACGCCTCCGTTTTTAAACATAGAAATGATTATTTTAAGGATGGTGACAACCACCAAAAATACCGCTGCAAATCGAACTGTTAATTTTAAAAATGACTGATTTTTATAAGGATTCATTTATTTTAGTTTTTTATTATTTTGATGACGGTCGTGATCCCGTTTTGTTTTTAACTCCATTTTTTTATCAAAAGCCGCCTGTAAATCTATTCCTGTCTGGTTTGCCAAACACAAAACCACAAAAACCACATCGGCCAATTCTTCCCCCAAATCTTTTCCTTTATCGCTTTCCTTTTCGCTTTGTTCGCCATAACGTCTCGCTATAATTCGCGCCACTTCACCAACTTCTTCAGTCAATTGCGCCATATTAGTCAGTTCATTGAAATAACGGACTCCGTGTTCTTTTATCCAATTGTCAACGACAAGTTGTGCGTTTTTAATTTCCATGTGTTGTTTTTATTGATGTTCAAAGATAGTAAACTTATGTTTATGTCATTTTTACTTTTTAAGATAGGTTAGAAATGTTTCTCTCGAAATTTCATCGGCTCCCAAGCTTGCCAAATGTTCGTTGTAAACCTGACAATCTATTAATTTATAATGCTCCTTTTCCAATTTCTGAACCAACTGAATAAAGGCAAATTTTGACGCATTGCTCACCTTGCTGAACATACTTTCCCCGCAAAAAACGTGTCCCAAATCGATGCCGTACAAACCGCCAACCAGTTCATTTCCTTCCCAAACTTCCACCGATTTTGCCAAACCCAAATTGTGCAAATTAATATAGGCCTGTTCCATTTCATCGGTAATCCACGTTCCGCCCTGCCCTTCTCTGTAACTGTTTTTACAGTTAGAAATTACTTTCGAAAAATTTTGATTGAAGGTTACCCTAAATTGATTTTTCCGAATGATTTGCTTCATACTTTTCGAAATTTTCAGATTTTTTGGAAACAAAACCATTCTTGGATCGGGGCTGTACCAAATAATCGGTTCTCCCTCACTGTACCAAGGAAAAATTCCGCTTTTATAAGCCAGCAACAATCTTTCAGCAAATAAATCACCACCAATGGCCAATAATCCATTTTTATCCGCCAAATTCACCGGAGGAAATACCAAATCTTTTGAAAGCAAATACATTCCTAATTATTTATTTACAAATATAGCCAAACAAAAAAAGAGAAAAACCGTGGTTTTTCTCTTTTTAATATTGTTTAAATCGACTTAAAACGGTAAATCGTCCGGTTCGCTGTCGTCTATTTCTGTAGTGGTTTCAAATTTAGCTGGCGGCGTTATTGGTTTTGCTCCAGAAGCGCCATCCGCTTGTGCTGCTTCTATTCTCCATCCTTGAATTGAGTTAAAGTAAACGGCTTCTCCCTGCGGATTGATCCATTCTCTTCCTCTTAAATTGATGGATACTTTTACATCCTGCCCAACTTGGTAATTATTCAATAAATCACATTTATCTTGCACAAATTCCACCATCAACGGTTGTGGATATTGTTCATTTGTTGTTATCACCAATTCTCTTTTTCTGAAACCGCTAGCCCCGAAGGTTTTAGGTTCATCAATTTTCTTAATTTTTCCTGTAATTTCCATATTTCTAATTATTGTATTAAAAGTACTTTCCAAGCACTTAACACTTCGTTTTTTTCTAAAAGCGCTTTCGCAAATGTATGTTTTTTCACCGTATTAATTCCAATATATTCTGAATGTTCTTTTGCAAACTTATCAACATCGGCTTCAGAAGGAACCGCTTCCACATTGGCCAACATTCCCAAATCATTTCCCGTTAATATGCTGCTGTTTCGTATTTCAAGAGGAATGGCATCAACCCCAATTCCCAAAGTAGAAATCGGTTTTGGTATTTCAAAAAAACCTTCCCGTGCGCGAGAATAGAAGCTTCCGCCGGCCCTGGCTACCAAATCTAATTTGTATTGGTTGATGGTGCCGTCTTCATTCAAATACTCTTTTTTGATGTGCAATTTCACCACTTCACAAATGACCAAATTTCCCGCGCCGCCTTCTGAGCCAAGTTCCACTATTTCTTTAACCTTGCACTCAAATTGTATGGGTGATTCTCCAACTCTGAACGGTTTCACTTTTTCAGAAGGCAACATTGTAAAACCCGCTTTTAAAAACTCATTGACACCTTCGGGATATTCGCTGCTCGCCAACGACATCTGATGCACAATCTCGTAATTTACCACATTGATTACCACTTCCTTTGTCACTTTTGCATTTTCCAATGTGTGTTTTGTGGTGTTTCCACGCACCCTTCTTGAAGGTGAAAAAATTAAAATGGGCGGATTAGCACTAAAAACATTAAAAAAACTAAAAGGCGATAAATTTGGGTTTCCACGCGCATCAAGCGTGCTTGCAAAGGCAATCGGGCGTGGCGCTATGGCACTTTGCAAATATTCCTGCAACTTTACCGTTGGTATGTCTTTTGGATCTATACTTAGCATTTATTCATTTTTAACAAATATAAATATTTCAATGTTAAAATAATATAGATTTTATTTTTAAGTTATAGTAACTTATACTTTATATTTGATTATGGCTTCGCAAAAGAATACTCAGATAATCCGTTGGACAGTAATTTTGTCATCATTTATCATTGTCGCTCTCATTCTTTGGAATACGTATGATTTTTTTCAAAAATTTAAACACGAAGAACGCGCCAAAATGGAAATTTTAGCGAAGGCTTATGAACGCTTCAGCAGTGCAAGTTTAAATACCGATATTTCACTTGAAGATAAAATTATTGGCAACAACCATAATATTCCAATGATTATCACCAATGAAAAAGACAGCATCACCGAATGGGCAAATTTAGATTCCATCAAAGTAAAAAAGAAAAACTATCTGGAAAAACAGCTTTTTTTGATGAAAAGCCAAAACAATCCCATAACAATTAGCTATAAAGGAGAGGACTTAAAACAGTACATTTATTACCGTGACTCAGATTTATTGACCAAACTAAAATATTATCCCATTGCATTAATTCTTATTTTATTCTTATTTGCCAGCGTTATTTATTTGTTTTTTAAATCGAATAAAGTGGCGGAACAAAACAAACTTTGGACCGGAATGGCCAAGGAAACCGCCCATCAAATAGGTACACCTTTATCATCGCTGTTGGGTTGGATTGAAATTTTACGATTGGAAAACACCAATGAAAATACCATAAAAGAAATTGAAAATGATGTAGTGCGATTAAACACGATCGCGGAACGGTTTTCAAAAATCGGCTCTATTCCCGAATTAATGGAAAAAAATGTGGTGCAAGCAACCAGCGATTCCTTTGACTATTTAAAACTAAGAAGTTCAAAACAGGTTGTTTTTAAATTTGAATCTTCGAAAGAAACGATAAATGCAAAAATAAATTTGCAGTTGTTTAGTTGGGTAATCGAAAATTTGGTGAAAAATGCCATTGATGCTATGGAAGGAAAAGGAAAAATTGCCCTGTCAATTACCGAAAATGAAAAAAATGTAACCATCACCATTGCCGATACCGGCAAAGGAATTCCAAAACATTTGCAGCACGAAATTTTTACTCCTGGTTTTACCACCAAAAAACGCGGCTGGGGATTGGGATTGTCACTCGCAAAACGAATTATTGAAGATTACCACAACGGTAAAATCGCCGTGCTAAAATCGGAATTGGGTAGAGGAACTACTTTTGCGATTACCCTGAAAAAATAATATTACATATTGTCCGCAATCGCTTTGGCAATCGCTTCAAATTCCGCTGGCTTCAAGGTCACTTTATGCATAAATTGGATGTCCTGCATCGCTTCTAAAGGAATTAAATGCACGTGAACGTGAGGCACTTCCAATCCGATTACGGCCATTCCAACTCGTTTGCACGGAATTGTTTTTTCCAAAGCAATGGCAATTTTTCTTGAAAAACGCATTAAGCCGTTATAAGTTTCTTCATCCAGCTCAAAAAGTTTATTGACTTCTTTTTTTGGAACCACCAACGTATGGCCTTTTGCATTCGGATTTACATCCAAAAAAGCATAAAAATCGTCGTTTTCGGCAACTTTATAAGATGGAATTTCGCCCTTAATTATTTTTGTGAAGATTGTGCTCATCGTTTTATTTTTACCCAAAATTAATAAACCCTTTCCAAATAAAAAATTGAAAAGGATTTATACCATTATTTTAAATAAAATTACCCTCTGGTAACCTCCAAAATTTCAAATTCCATCACCCCGCTAGGCACTTTAATTTCTGTGATATCCCCAACTTTTTTGCCCAACAATCCTTTACCAATCGGCGAATTTACCGACAGTTTACCTTCTTTTAAATTTGTTTCGGAATCGGCCACCAAAATATACTTAAATTCGTCTTTGGTCACCGTATTTTTTAACCTCACCGTTGAATGAATCAATACTTTTGACGTATCCAATAACGATTCATCAACTATTCTTGCATTGGAAAGCACTTCTTTTAATTTGGCGATTTTCAACTCCAACATAGATTGTTCCTCTTTGGCGGCGTGGTATTCGGCATTCTCGCTTAAGTCACCTTTATCTCTTGCTTCAGCAATATCATTACTTATTCTAGTACGTTCAACGCGCTCCAAAAACTCCAATTCATCCTTTAGATTCTTCAATCCTTCTTCTGTATAATACGAAATATTACTCATAACTTACTGTTTTAATAAATACAAAAATCTCACAACTGGAAACCCAGAATGAGATTTAACACAAATGTACAAAATATTTGTAAATTGCAACCGTTATCCAAAAAACTTGATGTTATAACTATGCGAAAGTTATTTTTATTGTTAGCGTTTGCCTTATTTTTTTCTTGCGAAAAGAACGACACCAACGATATTTTACCCGATGTTTATGTAGATGAAACCATCAA
>DPCK01000142.1 GCA_003516285.1 Lutibacter sp.
TAAAAATTTAGGTAAGTTCATATTTCTCTCGTATTAATTTTTTTGACAAATAGTTAAATCTTAAAAACAGCATAATTGCGGAACTTGTTAAAGCGGTCAACAAGCCAATCCAAATTCCAAAGGTACCTAAATCTGCAATGCTGCCAAAATAAATACAAACCGGAAATCCAATAATCCAATACGCAATAAATGTCAGTATTGACGGCACATTTACATCTTGCAATCCGCGCAAAGCACCTAAAATCACCGCTTGCANNAAATTATCGGTAAACATCCAAGGCAAAATATCTTTTAAAACAATAAATCCAACAGTAAAAACAGACATTATAATCAATATCAATAAAAAATTTGAAAAAGCGATGCGGCGCAATTCCAAATAATTCCCCAATCCTTTTTGGTTGCCCACTCTGATGGTTGCCGCTGCGCCAATTCCCACGGCAATCATAAATGTGGTGGATGCCATTTTTATCGCAATTTGGTTGGCTGCCTGCGGATATGCGCCCAAAGTGCCTGCCAATAAAACCGATGCCGTAAACAAACCAACTTCAAAAAGCATTTGCAATGCGGTTGGAAAACCCAATTTTGTAATTTTTAAAAATATGCTGCTTTTAAGTTCCCCAAATTTTAATCGGTTCATATAAGTCGCGAATTTTTTCTTTTTCTTTAAAACAAGATACAGAAAAACCACCATCACAATTCTTGAAATTAAAGTTCCCAAAGCAGCGCCCACCAATTCCAATCTTGGAAAAATCCACAAACCATAAATCAGCACAAAGTTTAAAACCACATTTACAATATTGGTAATAATCGTTGCATACATAGAATATTTTGTTTCGGACAAACCATCGGCAAACTGCTTAAATCCCTGAAAAATCATCAACGGAAGCATAGAAAGTGCCACAATTTCAAAATATGGAATGGCCAACACCACCACTTCTTCGGGCTGATCCAAATGATACAATATTGGTTTTAGCAAAAACAACATTACCACCATCACAATTCCCAAAATAGTCGATAAAATTAAACCGTGCTGAAAAATTCCCCGGCCCTTTTCCACATTGCCTTCACCGTCAGATTCCGCTATCAAAGGTGTTATGGCAAAAGAAAAACCAATGCCAATAGATAACGCAATAAAAACCAAACTGTTGCCAAGCGAAGTCGCCGCCAGCTCAACCGGGCCAAGCCTTCCCACCATAATGTCATCAATCAAACCAACTAATAAATGGCCCAAAGACCCCATCATAATAGGTGTGGCCAATTTCAGGTTTCTAGTAAACTCTGAGGTGTAATTTTTAAGTTTCAAGTCAATTAATGTTAATGTGCGAAGATATAGAAATTAATTAGCAAAAATATTCGATTTAGGACTTACGATTTTTGAATTTTTGAATTTTAACTTTTACACTTTAATAATTTTGGCATTCCCGCCAGCTGGCGGGCCGCGCTTTTCGTTCTATCTTTTTTTCAGTAGCACTTCAAAAAAGGATACCACTGCAATCGCTAATGCAAATTGAATTAGGAATTACGATTTTGGATTTTAGATTTTCCTGACCACTTTCAATATTTAATATTTAACCTTTAACTTTTCAACTTTTTACGCTAACTTTGAGTTCTTAAATCAAAAACAAGAATTATGACTAAAATAACATTGAAAGGAAACCCAATAAATACCATTGGAAAATTACCGAAAGTTGGTAAAAAAGCACCAAAATTCACCTTAATAAAAAATGATTTGTCGAAAGTGAAATTGGCCGATTTTAAAGGTTCAAAACTAATTTTAAATATTTCACCAAGTTTAGATACTGGAACTTGCGCAACTTCCATAAGAAAATTCAACAAGGAAGCAACAAAACTTGAAAACACAAAAGTGCTTTATATTTCAAGAGATTTACCTTTTGCGCAAGCCCGTTTTTGCGGTGCTGAAGGCATAGAAAATGTAATTACCCTATCCGATTTTGCCAAAGGAAAATTTGGCAAAAAATATGGCCTTACAATCGCCGACGGACCAATGGCTGATTTACTGTCGAGAGCCATTGTGATTATTGACGAAAAGGGAATTGTGACTTATACAGAACAAGTTCCTGAAATTGTTGATGAACCAAATTACGAAGCAGCTTTAAAAGCGCTTTAGATATGCAAAAAAAAGGTGGTTTTTTTCTAAACCGGATAAAAGCAATTAAATACGCGGCTAAAGGTTTTTGGATTTTAATTACTTCTGAACACAGTATTATCGCCCAAGTTGTCATTTTTATTATGATGACAATCTTTGGATTTTTAATGCATCTTTCTGCTACCGAATGGCTATTTCAAATTATGGCAATCGGACTCATTTTGGTAGCAGAATCATTAAATACCGCCATTGAAAAAATGGCGGATTTTATTCATCCTGAATATCACAAACAAATTGGCCGCATTAAGGATATTTCAGCCGGGGCCACATTTTTTGCCGCAATAATTGCCATTATTATTGGTTTAATTATTTATGTACCCAAATTTATAATGTAATTTAACCACAGTCGCATTAATTTTATATTTTTGTGAGATAATTCATTGAATGGCCAAAACAGATAAATCATCCGTCAAAAAACCAAGAAAGCCTCGTTTTCAAGGAATAAAATTATTTTTTGAAAATAGGCTCACGCAAACAATTTTAGGATTGTTTTTAATGCTTTTTGCTATTTTTTTGGCAGCTTCTTTCAGTTCTTATTTGCTTAATGGCCCTGAAGACCAAAGCCAACTTTCTAATTTTGCAGACAAAGATGTAACCGTAAAAAATTTATTGGGAAAAATTGGCGCTAGCCTGAGTCATTTTTTAATTTATAATGGCTTTGGACTTGCCACTTTTTATTTGCCGATATTACTGTTTTTTACCGGTTTATTAATTTTTTTTAAAGGAGGTTTAAAACGCATCAGAAAATATTGGTTCTGGGGAATTCTTGGAATGCTTTGGCTTTCAATAACATTGGCCTTTATTTTGCCAAAAAAACTTAATCTTGGTGGCGTTGTAGGTTTTGAAATGAACAATTACCTTCAGCAATTTTTAGGTAAAACTGGTCTGATTTTGTCGTTGTTATTTTTACTGATATCTTATTTAGTTATCCGATTTAAACTCACGCCTGAATTGGTTAAAAGCAGCCTTAAAAAGAACATAGATGAAATTCAAATTGAAGTTGATTCATTAGAAAACGCGGAACAAACCAATTCAAATGCAGCAGAGGACAAGAAAGACGAATTTAAATCTCCGCTTGAATTGTCGCTCGAACATTTAACGCCAATCTCAACAGTTCCCGGAAGTTATGTAGATGAAGAATACGACCTAGACCTAGAAGATGATTCAGATTTTGTGCCAGAGTTAAAATCAGAATCGGATGTTGCCATTGCCATTGAAAAAATTGTGGAAGAAAACCGTGTGGATGAAAATTTATCGGATCAATTAGTGAAAGATTTCGGAGAGTTCGATCCAACTTTGGAATTGGGAAATTATAAATTCCCAACCTTAAATTTACTGAGAGATTATAATGAAAGCATTTCTGTAGACCAAGAAGAATTAGAAGCCAACAAAAACAGAATTGTTGAAACGCTAAACAATTATAAAATTGGCATCGACCGCATAAAAGCAACGGTTGGCCCAACAGTTACTTTATACGAAATTGTGCCCGAAGCCGGTATTCGAATTTCAAAAATTAAAAATCTGGAAGATGATATCGCCTTATCCCTTTCTGCATTAGGAATACGTATTATCGCGCCAATTCCGGGAAAAGGCACCATCGGAATTGAAGTTCCCAACAAAAAACCTACGATGGTTTCTATGAAATCGGTGATATCTTCCACAAAATTCCAAAATTCTGAAATGGAATTGCCCATTGCGCTGGGAAAAACTATTTCCAACGAAACATTTGTGGTTGACCTTGCCAAAATGCCGCATTTACTAATGGCCGGCGCAACCGGACAAGGTAAATCGGTTGGTTTAAATGCCGTTTTAACTTCGTTGCTGTACAAAAAACATCCGGCCGAAGTAAAATTTGTATTGGTCGATCCCAAAAAAGTGGAACTTACCCTATTTAATAAAATTGAGCGACATTATCTGGCAAAATTGCCCGATACCGATGATGCCATTATCACCGATACCACCAAAGTAATTAATACCCTGAATTCTTTGTGTATTGAAATGGATATGCGTTATGATTTATTGAAACTGGCGATGGTCCGTAACATCAAAGAATACAACGCAAAATTTAAACTGCGAAAATTAAATCCGAATGACGGACATAAATACTTGCCTTATATTGTATTAATTATCGATGAATTTGCCGATTTAATTATGACTGCCGGCAAAGAAATTGAAACCCCAATAGCGCGTTTGGCTCAATTGGCCCGAGCCATCGGCATTCATTTAATTGTTGCCACACAGCGCCCTTCGGTAAACGTAATCACCGGGATCATTAAAGCGAATTTCCCTGCGAGAGCGGCTTTTAGGGTAACCTCAAAAATAGATTCAAGAACCATTTTAGACAGTTCGGGAGCCGACCAATTAATTGGAAAAGGAGATATGCTTTATGCAGACGGAAATAACTTGATACGATTGCAATGTGCCTTTGTTGATACACCAGAAGTTGAAAAAATTACGGAGTTTATTGGTTCGCAACGTGCCTACGCCAATGCATATATGTTGCCTGAATATAGCGGGGATGAAATTGGCACAAACCTTGATATAGACATCAGCGAAAGAGACAATTTATTCAGAGATGCCGCATTGGTAATTGTTCACGCTCAACAAGGTTCGGCATCGTTATTGCAAAGAAAACTAAAATTAGGATACAACAGGGCTGGCAGATTAATTGATCAGCTGGAAGCTGCCGGAATTGTAGGTCCGTTCGAAGGAAGCAAAGCTCGACAAGTATTGGTCCCTGATGAAATGGCACTGAACAAATTGTTGGATTATGAATCAAATAATTGATCCTATAATTGTCATTATCACATTATAATAAAATGAAACGAGCCATAACAAATTTTGATACACAGTGAAATGATTAATGGCGAACCAGCCAGCCGGCAGGCAGGCAGCAGCTGTGCCAATAAAAAATACAAAATAAACAGATGAAAAAAATAATATTTTTAATCGCATTTTTACTAGTAAGTTTAACCTCATTTAGCCAAGAATCGGCAAAAGCAAAAGCTTTGTTGGATGAAGTGGCACAAAAAATTGAAGGTTATAAAAATATTTACATTGAATTTAACCACAGTTTAGACAACAAAGAAGCCAATGTACACCAAGAAACCAGAGGAACCGTTACCTTAAAAGGCAATTTGTACAACCTTAATTATATGGGAACAGAACAAATTTTTGACGGTAAAAAAGTGTATTTGATCATTCACGAAGATGAAGAAGTCATTATTCAAAATCCATCCAAAAATAAGGAAGAAACCCTTACCCCTTCAAAAATGTTTTCCTTTTATAAAACCGGTTATACGTTTAAAATGGATGCTTTAAAAACCGTAAAAGGTGTTAAAATTCAATATGTAAAATTAACCCCTATCGACAGCAACTCCGAAATTAAAAGTGTTTTGGTTGGTATTGACGCAAATACCAAACATATTTATGACATCATCGAAACCGGTGAAAACGGAACAACTACAACATTAAATATAAGATCTTTCAAAACAAATCAACCTATATCAGAAAACCTTTTTATCTTTGACAGAGTAAAATACAAAAATCAAAAGAATTACACCATCTCTGAACCAAAATAATAGCGTTGAAAATATTTGACAAATACATTTTAAAAAGCTTTTTACAACCTTTTTTAGCCACATTTTTTGTGGTTCTTTTTGTCTTGGTTATGCAGGCTTTATGGCTGGCATTTGATGAAATTGCCGGAAAAGGCATCGATATATTTTTCATTTTAAAATTTTTNNATAATGGCTTTGGGCACTTTGGCCGAAAATTATGAGTTTGCCGCCGTCAAATCCGCAGGGATTTCCTTAAAAAGAGTGATTCGTCCATTGGTAATTTTAGTGGTGCTGTTAAGCGGACTTAACTTCGTGTTTTTAAACAATATTTATCCGTGGGCAACTTTGAAACAGAAAAATTTGTATTTGAATATGAAAAAGAAAAAACCGGCTTTGGCACTGGTTCCGGGAGCATTTAATACCGAAATTCCTGGGTTTAGCATAAAATTTGACGAAAAATACGGGGAAGAAAAAAACTTATTAAAAAATGTTCAAATAGCAGATTTAAGCGCCAACAAAGGAAAAATAAAAGTAATTACTGCCGAAAAAGGCACCATTTCTACCGAAGAAGGAAGCAAATATATGACACTAACCCTTGAAAACGGGAATTACTTCGAAGAACATCTCAATCGGACAATGATGCCACAAGACAGGGCTAAAATGCCTGCCTCAAAAGCAACATTTAAAACTTATACCATTAATATTGACATTTCTTCCTTTAGTGATGGCAACACACTTAATGATGAAAAAGTTAAAGAGCATCACGGGATGTTAAGTATTGTTCAATTGGATTCAATTTCAAAAATAAATAAAGTAGATTATGATACCTATATACAAAACAGGGCCGATATTTTTTACAATTCAATTTATGCCAAAAAATTATACAAATACCCTGATTCTGTATTAAACAAAAAATTAGCGCCGGAAATATTGAATAATTTCAACCTAAGGAACAAAAGTACGGTGCTGAATGAATCCATTCAACTGCTGAACAGAAATATTGACAGGAATAAATATCAGATAAAAGATTTTAAAGACAAGAGGAAGATTCTGAATCTCTACGATTTTGAATTTTATTATAGAATTTCCTTTTCATTGGCTTGTTTGGTATTATTTTTTATAGGAGCCCCATTAGGATCCATCATAAGAAAAGGAGGATTCGGGTTGCCTATGATTATGGCAATCACCATTTTTGTCATCTACTTTTTCATATCGCAGCTGGGCAGAAACTTATCCGAAGAAAGTGCCATTTCGGCTTTATTGGGCAGTTGGCTTTCAACTTTAATCTTGTTACCGTTCGGCCTTTTGCTGACCCGAAGAGCTACAAAAGGAATGGGCATATTTAATATTGATGCGCTGTTTGACAGAGCCCAAAAAATATTCATAAAATTCACAGAAAAAATTTCAGTTAAATAATGAAAACTTCAACAAGTACCATTAAACTTAATACCATTCAAGAAGCAATAGAAGATATCAAAAACGGCAAAATGATTATTGTTGTTGATGATCAAGACCGTGAAAATGAAGGTGATTTTATAGCTGCTGCAGAATGTGTGACACCTGAGATGATTAATTTTATGGCCCAACACGGCAGAGGTTTAATTTGTGCGCCTCTAACTGAAAATCGTGCCGATGAGCTTGGATTGCCGCTTATGGTAAACAAAAATACTGTTTTGCACAATACGCAATTCACGGTTTCCATTGATTTAATTGGAAGCGGATGCTCAACCGGAATTTCTGTGCATGACAGGGCCAAAACCATAAAAGCAATCACTTCAAAAGAGACTAAACCGGAAGATTTTGGACGACCAGGGCATATTTTTCCGTTAAGAGCAAAAGAAGGCGGCGTTTTGCGCAGAACTGGGCATACAGAAGCTTCTATTGATTTGGCGCGTTTGGCGGGATTTCAGCCTGCGGGAATATTGGTGGAAATTTTGAATGAAGACGGAACAATGGCAAGATTGCCACAATTGATGGAAGTTGCAAAAAAATTCAAATTAAAGATTATTTCTATCGAAGATTTAGTGGCTTACCGTATGAAATATGATTCATTAATCAACAAAATTGAAAATTTCACCTTGCAAACCCGTTTTGGTGAATTTCAATTGAGAGCCTACAAACAAACCACGAACAACCAGGTGCATATTGCGCTGACCAAAGGTACTTGGGAGCCGGATGAACCTATATTGGTGCGCGTAAATTCTTCGTTGATCAACAATGATATCCTTAGATTGCTTACCGCAAAACCCGACGATAAGTTTTCTAAAATCTTTAAAATGATTAACGATGAAGGAAAAGGCGCGGCTGTTTTTATCAGCCAGGAAAATCAATCTTTTAACTTAATAAATAGATTATCGTTATTAAGGGAAGCCCAAAAAAATACCGAGCATAAAGTGCCTCAAATTCAACCCGATGACAAAGATTTTGGTATTGGCGCCCAAATTCTGCACGATTTGGATATTAGCAAACTGCGTGTTTTGTCTAATGCCCCAACTTTTAAAAAACGCATAGGGATGACTGGTTATGGTTTGGAAATTGTTGAGTATGTAAGTTATTAAATCTTAAATTTTAATTGCATTGAAAAAGATAGTTATTGCTTGTTTATTCAACCTTTTTATTTTCAGTTGCAACAACCCGAAGAGTCAATCAGAAAAGGAAACTGTTTCAAAAAAAAACGGATTTGTGTTGCAGGGAACCCTGAAATCCACTTTATCGGACAAGGTTTATTTGAGTAAAATTATTGAAAATGACCTTCAACCTGTTGATTCGGTTAAAATTGAAAATAACAACTTTACTTTTCAAGGAATTGTTGAGTATCCGGAACGATTTATGTTGTCTTTTGAAAATTCATCAGCAGCAGTTATTTTCATTGTTGAAAACAAAAATTTTGAAATTTTAATAGATCCAAATCAGCTTGATGAGCCCGTTATTAAAGGTTCCGAGTTAAACACCAAATTGCTGGAATATAAATTGGCCTCAAAAAATATCTTCAAAAAAATAGATTATTTATTCCCTAAATTCCAAAAAGCACGACTTGAAAATGATGTTAAAAAGCTAGCTGAAGTAGGAAATGAATTGAAAAAAATTGAAACTGAATTCACCGATTTCAGCTATAATTTCATAAAAAACAACAGTGATTCTTATGTTGCGGCAATGGTTTTAAGCGACCAATTAAAGTCGGCAACTGTTGATACACTTAGAATAAGCAACACCTTTAAACTTCTTTCTGAAGAAGTAAAAAAATCGCCCGATGCACAACTTATTGCCACTGCCCTCGATTTACGTTAAAAAACTTAAATCGGTTTCTGGCGGCAATTCAATTGCAGGCTTATTTTGCTGAAACAAACGCGCATTTAAAGGCCCTTTTAAAGTAATTTTACCTTCTTTTAGGTACAGCCAACTTCCTTCCCTAAGTCCTAAAACAGCCGTTTTATTAAGCGTATGGTATTCATTGATTCGGGTTTCCCGAGTTTCTCCCATATGGGTCGAATTTGGATCCGGATCTAAATAATGGCAATTTAAATTGAAATTCACAAAGCCAAACGTCTCAAAACTTGGCGGATAAATAATAGGCATATCGTTGGTGTTTTGCATCGTTAATCCTCCAATAACGCTACCTGCACTGGTTCCAAAATAAGGTGTTCCGTTTTCAACCACATTTTTAATTGTGGAAATCAACTTCATTTTGTACAATTGCTTCACCAATAAAAAAGTGTTCCCGCCACCAATAAAAATACCTTTCGTCTGATTTACGGCGTCAATTGCATTGCTAAATTCGTGGATTCCTTTGATGCGAATATTGATTTTATCAAAGCCTTTTTTTGCCGCTTCGGTATAAGCCTCGTGCGTAATTCCTCCCGGACGCGCATAAGGAATAAACAAAATTTCATTTACGCCTTTAAAAAATTCGGCCAATTCAGGTAAAATATATTCAAGATATCCCTTTCCGTGAACCGTTGATGTGCTCGCAATCAATATTTTTTTCATTTCATCAAAGTTTTACCAAATGTACAAATTTTCAATCTTAACAAAAGTTTATAATTGCCATCAATTTTCATAAGTTCTCATTCGCTTACTTTGTAATGATGAAAAGAAAACTAACCTGCTTATTTTTGCTCGTTTTTTTTGCTATGAAGGGCTTTTCACAAGAGAAATACGCACTCATTTCAGGAAAAATAATCAGTTCCAACAATGCTGTTGTCAACGTTCATATTGTAAACCAAAATACCAAATTAGGAACCGTTAGCAATGACAACGGTGAATTTGAAATGTTAGTTTCTTTACATGATATCTTGCTTTTTTCCTCTATTGAATATGAAAGAAAAGAAATTAAAATAACCGAAAACTACCTGAAATATAAAAAAATGGTGGTTGAATTAGTTCCATCTGTAAATGAATTGGCTGAAGTTTTTATTGAAGGTTTAACCGGAAATTTGAATTATGACATCAAAAAAGTGCCGCTAGACACATTGCCTAAACATTCGTTTTTTCTCAAACCTGGCGATTTAAAAAAGGCTTTGCCTCCCGATTTACACGGGCAAAAAAAAGCGCCTTATGTTGGTTTTTTTCCACCCATTCCCGGAAGTATTTCGCTTCCTGATCCCGGTTATGAAGCTGAACAGCGATTGAAACGAGAAATTTATCGCAATAAACAATTCCCTACAAAAATAATAAAACAATTTGGTTTGGCTTATTTTACCGACAAATTGCTTATTCCTGAAGAAAAAATCGATCACTTTTTGGCCTACTGCGAAGACAGAAATATTATTGCCGCATTTTACAAAAACAATTTATTGGAGGTGATCCAAATTCTGCGGGAAGAAAGCGAAACATACAATGCTATCAAAAATTAATACGTTTATGTAACTAAAATCACTCTTTTTTGGAATACTTTTTGTTTATTAGCCATCATATTTAACCTTTATGAAATTTAAAAAAATTATTGTCATTTTATTTGTTCTTCCCTTGTTTGCTTTTACATTGCACAAGTATTATGTGAGTTTATGCGAAATTGAATACCTAAAAGAAAAGCAATCAATCCAAATTACTTTGGGTGTTTTTATAGAGGATCTTGAATTTATCCTCGATAAAAATAGCGGCAAATCGTTAAATTTGGCCAGTAAAGCAGAAATAGCGAATGTTGATGATTACTATAAAAAATACCTGAATGAACATTTACAAATCTTGGCGAATGGCAAAAATCAGTTGTATAAATATATCGGAAAAGAATATGACGGCGATATTGTGCGATTTTATTTGGAAATAACTGACATTAAAGAACTTAAATCTATTGAAATCACCAACAATATATTAATAAGTGAATTTCCCGACCAAAAGAATATCGTAAAAATCAAAGTGAAAGATTTTAATAAAACGTTTTATCTCAACAAATCAAATAATAAAAGTTTATTAAAATTTTGATGATAAATTCAAAATTTGATTAAAAATAATTAAATTGTGCAAACTATAAAAACCTATCCATTAAAATGAAAAAAATATTAGTTGCAGCCTTATTGACTGTTTTCTCCACCTCCTTTTTCGCCCAAGAAGTTGAACAAAAAACAACGACTCAAAAAGCACATTACAACACAAGCAAATTTAAGCAATTACACGAAGAATTGCCTACGCCAAACAATGAACACAAAGCTTCCGGCGCACCCGGACACGAATATACGCAGCAGCAAGTTGATTATAAAATGAACATTGTTTTGGATGAAGAGAACAATAAAATATTTGGCGAAGAAACCATCACTTATCATAACAATTCGAAGGATCAATTAGAATATTTATGGTTGCAATTAGATCAAAATATGCGTGCTCCGGATTCTAATACCCCTGAAATTAACGGTGGCGGACCAGATGTGATGTATTCGCCTTCGAAATTTACAAAAACCTTTATGGGAAAACCATTCCAGGGAGGATTTAACATTGAATTTATAAAAGACGTTAATGGAAAAGAGGTAAGTTACCTGATTAACAAAACAATGATGCGCATCAATTTGCCAAAGCCATTGGCTTCGGGCGAAAAATATGTTTTCAAAATAAAATGGTGGTACAATGTCAACGATTATATTGCCGATCGTGGCCGCTCGGGTTATGAACCTTTCCCAGACGGCAATAATTTATATGTGATTGCGCAATTTTTTCCACGTTTGGCGGTCTATAATAATGTGGAAGGCTGGCAAAATTTACAATTTACCGGGCGAAGTGAATTTGCGTTGGAATTTGGGAATTATGAAGTTTCCATAACCACGCCAAAAGACCATATTTTAAACGCAACAGGCGTACTCCAAAATCCGAAAGATGTGTTCACTTCAGCCCAAAATAAAAGGTATGAAGATTCAAAAACCGCCTTTGAAAATCCGGTTTTTATTGTAACACCCGAAGAAGCGTTGGCAGCTGAAAAAGGAAGATCAAAAGAAACAAAAACCTGGAAATTTTATGCAGAAAACGTACGGGATTTTGCATTTGCTTCTTCAAGAAAATTAATTTGGGATGCGATGGCCGTAAACCTTAGCGGAAAAACGGTGATGGCTTACTCTTTATATCCAAATGAAGGAAATCCACTTTGGGAAGAACATTCAACACGGGCGGTGGCAAATACCTTAAAAGTTTATTCTGATTTTACCTTCGATTATCCTTATCCGCAAGCAACTTCCATCAATGCTGAGCGTCAGGGAATGGAATATCCAATGATTTGTTGGAACGGCGGAAGGCCAAATAAGGAAGGAAAATATACCGATCGGACAAAAAAAGGAATGATTGGCGTTATTACACACGAAGTTGGGCATAATTTTTTCCCGATGATTGTGAATTCTGATGAACGTATGTGGACTTGGATGGATGAAGGCATCAATTCATTTGTTGAAATATATGCCGAATATATTTACGATCCGGTACTGTTTCCTTTAACTGACCATCCAAAAAGTATTGTCAGATATATGTCTGGTGACCAAAGCGGCTTAGAGCCAATTATGTCGCAAGGAGAGGATTTGACCGACTTTGGATCAAACGCCTACGGAAAACCTGCAGCAGGATTATTTATTTTGAGAGAAACCGTGATGGGGCACGAATTATTTGACCACGCTTTTAAAACGTATGCTGAACGTTGGAAATTTAAACATCCTACGCCTGCCGATTTATTCAGAACAATGGAAGATGCTTCTGCAGTTGATTTAGACTGGTTTTGGAGAGGCTGGTTTTACACTACAGGCGCCAATGATATTGGCATCAAAGAAGTGAAAAAATATTATGTGACCGACAAACCAACCGAACGTGCCGAAAATATGGCAAAACGCTACGGAATGTCCGTTGATAAATTCCCTCCGGCTTTGTATTTGGTATCAGAAGACAGCCCGGAATTTAAAAACGATTTAAAATCAAAAAAACCTGAAGATTATAATTTGTTAAGCGATTATATCAATCAAAATTTCTCTTCAGAAGAAAAAACAGCATTAAAGGCTCCCAAATTTTTTTATGAGTTGGTTTTTGAAAAACCGGGCGATTTGGTGATGCCAATTATTGTTGAAATTGAATTTGAAGACGGATCAAAAGAGCGAAAACAATATCCTGCCGAAATATGGCGCAATAATGATGCTGAAGTCACCAAGGTTTTTCCATCCAGCAAAACCATCACAAAAATCACTGTTGATCCCGATGAGCAAACTGCCGACATCAATTTAAACAACAACAGTTGGCCTAAACAAACAGAAAATAAATTTGAGAAATTCAAAAAAGATCAAATTAAATCTTAATAAAATGAGCCGCTCGATTGGGCGGCTTTTTTAATTTGACACTTCTTCAAAAACAATTAATTTCATGAAAAAATTACTACTTATTTCTTTGCTTTTGCTTACTGTAATTCTCCCAGCTTCAGCCCAAGAAACCACAGCTCAAAAAGCACACTACAACAACAGTAAATTTAAACAATTACACGAAGAACTTCCTACGCCAAACAATGAACACAAAGCTTCTGGCGCGCCCGGACATGAATATACGCAGCAACAGGTAGATTATAAAATGGATATTGTTTTAGATGAGGAACAAAACCGTATTTATGGCGAAGAAATTATTACCTATCACAACAATTCTAAAGATAATTTGGAATATTTATGGTTGCAGCTAGATCAAAATATGCGTGCTGCAGATTCTAAAACGCCAGATATTAATCAAACCAAAATAAGTGACTTATATACACCAAAAGAATTTTACAAAAATTTCATAGATGTACCTTTTGATGGCGGTTTCAAAATTGATTATGTGAAAAATATGGACGGCAGTGATGCTTCCTATATGATCAACCAAACCATGATGCGTTTAAATTTAGACAAACCATTGGCATCCGGCGAAAAATTTTCATTTAAAATAAAATGGTGGTACAACATAAACAATCATATAGAACAAGGAGGTCGTTCTGGTTTTGAACATTTTCCGGCAGATGGGAATAATAGTTATGTCATTGCGCAGTTTTTTCCGAGATTATGTGTTTATAACAATGTGGAAGGCTGGCAAAATCTTCAATTTTGGGGAAGAAGTGAATTTGCATTGGAATTTGGAAACTATGAAGTAAACATTACCACACCAGATGATCATATGTTAGGTGCTACTGGCGTACTTCAAAATGAATCTGAAGTATTTACCAAAATGCAACAAAAAAGATTGGCTGAAGCCAGAGAATCTTTCCAAAACCCTGTAATTATCCACAATCAGGATGAAGCTACTCTAGCTGAAAAAAATAAATCGAAAAAAACAAAGACCTGGAAATTTATTGCTGAAAATGTGCGGGATTACGCTTTTGCCACTTCCAGAAAATTTATATGGGACGGAATGGCAGTTGATATTAACGGAAGAACCGTTATGGCGTATTCCTATTATTCAAAAGAAGCAAATCCATTGTATGGAGATCATTCAACCAGAGCTGTCGCACAAACTTTGATAACCTATTCCAAACATACTATTGACTATCCGTATCACAAGGCTATTTCGGTTGACGGACAAATGGGAATGGAATATCCTCAAATTTGTTTTAACCCGGGAAGACCAAATCCTGACGGAACCTATAGTGATCAAACAAAATATCGAATGATTGGCGTAACTATTCATGAAGTCGGGCATAACTTTTTCCCGATGATTATTAATTCTGATGAACGCCAATGGACTTGGATGGATGAAGGTTTAAATTCATTTGTGCAAATGCTGGCGCAAATGGATTATGAAAAAGACTATCCGCTAAGCAGGGGTTTGCCTAAAAATATTGTAGGTTATATGAAAGGAGATCAGTCGAAATTGACACCAATTATGACTCAGGGAGATCACCTTTTTGAATTTTCAAACAATGCCTATGCAAAACCTGCTGCAGGTTTGTGGATGTTGCGAAATACCATTATGGGACCGGAATTATTTGACCATGCTTTTAAAACCTACGCAAAACGTTGGGCATTTAAACACCCAACACCCGCCGATTTTTTCAGAACGATGGAAGATGCATCTGCTATGGATTTAGATTGGTTTTGGAGAGGATGGTTTTATACAACGGGCGCCAATGATATCGGCATTAAAGAAGTGAAAAAGTATTATGTAACCGACAAGCCAACAGAACGTGCCGAAAATATGGCCAAGCGCTATGGAATCACCATTGATAAATTGCCTCCGGCTTTGTATTTGGTTTCTGAAGACAGTCCTGCATTTAATAATGAGTTGAAGTCAAAAAAACCTGAAGATTATAATTTGTTGAGCGATTATATCAATGATAACTTTTCATCCGAAGAAAAAACAGCATTAAAAGCCCCAAAATATTTTTACGAATTGGTTTTTGAAAAACCAGGCGATTTGGTGATGCCGATTGTTGTTGAATTTGAATATGAAGATGGTTCAAAAGAACGCAAACAATATCCTGCCGAAATATGGCGTAATAATGATGCTGAAGTCACCAAAGTTTTTCCATCAAGCAAAGAAATCTCAAAAATCACGATTGATCCCGATGAGCAAACTGCCGATGTAGATTTATCGAATAACAGCTGGCCAAAAAAAATGGAAACCAAGTTTGAGCAATTCAAAAAAGAACAAATAAAAAGCTAGTTATTCATTATAAAAATTATAAAGGGTCTGAAAATATGAATTTCAAGACCCTTTTTTAATTTAAAAATTTCTGTATTTCTTGGTAATTTCAAAAATATGTTCGAGAATTCGTTGTTCTTTTTCATCAAAATCAACTTCCCTCCTTTTCATCACCAATGTTGCAGTTTCAATCACTTTTTCCATTTGATAGGTTGAAAAACCTGCAGCGCCGCCCCAACTAAAAGAAGGAATAAAATTTCTTGGAAAATTGCTGCCATAAATATTTGCACTCACACCAATCACAGTTCCTGTGTTAAACATGGTGTTAATACCGCATTTAGAATGGTCGCCCATAATTAACCCGCAAAATTGCAATCCGGTTTTGGAAAAATTTTCGGTTTCATAATTCCACAAGCGCACTTCACTATAATTATTTTTTAAATTTGAATTGTTGGTGTCTGAACCAATATTACACCATTCCCCCAATACGGAATTTCCTAAAAATCCGTCGTGCCCTTTGTTTGAATAGCCCGATAAAATGGAATTGTTCACTTCTCCTCCAACCGTGCAAAACGGTCCAATGGTGGTTGCTCCGTAAATTTTGGCACCCATTTTCACCACAGAACGTTCTCCCAATGCAAAAGGTCCGCGAATTAAAGCGCCTTCCATAATTAAAGTATCTTTTCCAATATAAATTGGCCCTTTGCTGGCATTTAACACCGAAAATAAAAT
>DPCK01000069.1 GCA_003516285.1 Lutibacter sp.
AATTATAATTTGGAACGCATTGGCGACCAGGCATTTGATATTGCAAACCACACCATTGATTTAAATCAGAAACTGGTTCCGGAACTTGTTGAAAGAATGCAGTTTAACCTGATGTTTGAAACTCTTGAAAGTATGTTTAAGGATGTGGTAACTGCCTATACCGATGAAAATTTAAAAGTGGCGCGAAAAGTCTTTAAAAAGGATAAAATTATTAACAAAATAAACGAAAAAGCTTTTGATATCGTCGCCGAGGACGCCGTTAAAAACCCTGAATTGATTCGACAATATTTAATGGCGCTGGTGGTTATGAAAAAATTTGAAAAAGTTGGTGATTTGCTGAAAAACATTTCTGAAAGCATTATCTATTTTATCGATGCGGAAATTTTAAAGCATAAAAAGAAAAAGTAACTACCCGCAATTTAACAATCTGACCGCCAATTATCTGGCGGTTTTTTTATTTTTGGCCAGTCCATAATTTTTTAAAACGCAAAAATAAATATTTTAAAAGATTCGCAATCAATAAAAAATCGCCTGTTTACTCAATAAAAGTAAATCAAAGTTCAAGTATTTTACTGATTTTTTGTGCAATTTATTCATCATTAAGAAATACCACAATTTTATAGCATAAAAAAAAATATCTAGCTACTTTTACAAAATTCAAAAAAATACCCAAAATATGGATAATTTTTACTTTTTAATGATTGTTGCCTTAGGAGTTTTGGCTATAGCTGATTTGGTTGTTGGGGTTAGCAATGATGCCGTTAACTTTTTAAATTCCGCAATTGGCTCAAAAGCCGTCTCTTTCAAAACCATTATGATTGTTGCAAGCATTGGTATTGCTTTGGGCGCAATTTTCTCCAGTGGTATGATGGAAGTTGCCCGAAATGGGATTTTTAATCCCCAAATGTTTATGTTTAGCGATATAATGATCATTTTTATGGCAGTAATGATTACCGATATTTTATTGTTAGATTTTTTTAACACTATTGGAATGCCAACGTCCACAACGGTTTCAATAGTTTTTGAATTATTGGGAGCTGCCGTTGCCGTTGCGTTGATCAAAATAGGCGCAGATGGCGGAAATTTTGTTGATGTAGTAAACTATATAAATACATCAAAGGCAACCCAAATTATTTTCGGCATATTATTGTCTGTTGTGATTGCATTTTCTGTTGGAGCCATCGTACAATTTATTTCACGAATGCTGCTTTCCTTTAATTTTGAAAAAAAACCAACCTGGGTTGCTGCCTTATTCGGAGGCATTGCCTTAACTTCAATGTTGTATTTTATACTTTTAAAAGGGATTGGAGGAACAAGTTTTGCATCTGAAAAATTTGATGTCATAGAAGGATTAACCATTAAGGCCTTTATTGAACATTTTGTACTTCAAATTATAGCCATAAATTTAATAATTTGGTCTGCGATCTCCTATATTTTAATATACTCCTTTAAAATTAATATTTATAAAATCATCATCATTGTAGGCACTTTTGCACTGGCTTTGGCTTTTGCGGGCAACGATTTGGTAAACTTTATTGGCGTACCAATCGCAGGTTGGCAATCATATCAGGCCTGGGCTGCCTCAGGAGTTCCGGCAACTGAATTTGCAATGGACTTTTTAGGGACCAAAGTTCCTACACCAACCTTTTTACTGTTTATCGCTGGGTTGGTTATGGTGCTAACGTTATGGTTTTCATCAAAAGCAAAATCAGTAATAAAAACAGAGGTTGATTTGGCAAGTAATACAAACATCAAAGAACGTTTTGAGCCAAACTTTTTATCTAGGGGGTTTGTAAGAACCGCTATGTTGTTTGCCAAATATTTGGCATTTATGACCCCAAACAATGTATTGGATAAAATTGACAAACAATTTGAAAAACCGGTTATTGAATTGGCAGGCGGAAAAAAACTTGAATTGCCCGCTTTTGATTTGGTGAGAGCCGCAGTTAATTTAATGGTTGCCGGAGTTTTAATTTCAATCGCAACATCTTATAAATTGCCATTATCAACAACTTATGTAACATTTATGGTAGCTATGGGTTCTTCTTTGGCCGACAGGGCTTGGGGAAGCGAAAGCGCNNCCGGAATAACAGCCTATTTAATTTATCTGGGAGGCGCTACTATGATCGCCATTTTATTATTGATCGCTATTGTTTTATTGGTTAGAAATTCATTAAACCATTTGAAAAAATCAAAAGAAATTAAAGCTGAAGACAGTTTAAACAGATCAGAAAGCAAATCGGTAAAAGGCGTTATTGAAGAAAGTGCCGATAATATTTCTAAAGTGCTGAAGCGGGTTGGGAAAATAAATGAAAATACCATTAACGGATTGATAAACCAAGATTTACCAACCTTAAAAAAAGCAAAAAATACTGTTGGAAAATTAGAATCTGAAATTGAGGATTTACACAATAATATTTTCTATTTTATCAAAAATTTGGATGAATCATCGGTTAGCGCAAGTACTTTTTACATCAATGTTGTTGGGGATTTACAAGACATTGCACAATCGGTTGGGTTTATTTCAAAAGTGAGCCACAAACACATCCATAACAATCATAAGGGTTTAAAACCTAGTCAGGCTAAGGAATTAAAAGAGATTGCCGAAAAATTAAATCATCTTTTTTCAGAAATAAGAATCATTTTTGATGATCGTTCCTTCAACAAAATTGCCTCCTTAATTGAAGAAAAGAAAGAGCTCTTGAAACAAGTGTCTATCAATGCGCAAAAACAGGTTGAACGCACAAGAACCACAGAATCGAGTCCGAAAAACACAACGCTTTACTTCAGTATTTTGCTGGAAACAGAAGATTTGATAAAAGCCACGATGGACTTGTTGGAATTGTATGCCACAAAAGGCCATAAATAAGGAATGTAAACATAAAAAACCTCAACTTAAAATAGCAAGTTGAGGTTTTTTTTAGAGGTTGATTTAAATATTACGATCCGCACATTTCACAATCATCCGGATTTTCTTTGGATTGTAAAATCATTTGCCTTAATTCTTCTGGCGTGAGCGGTGTTTCTTCTTCCTTTTTCTTGTTTGAAACAGTAAATTGTGTGGCATTTACGGCGCTTTTTGTCCGCAAATAATACATTCCCGTTTTTAAACCCGATTTCCAGGCATAAAAATGCATAGAAGTTAACTTCGCATAATTGGCATCTTGCATAAATAAATTGAGTGATTGGGATTGGTCTATAAAATAACCGCGCTGACGCGACATATCAATAATATCTTTCATACTCATTTCCCAAACGGTTTTATACAAATCCTTCAACTCCTGCGGAATGTTGTCAATATGTTGAACCGATCCGTTGGCGCGCATAATGGCCTCTTTCATTTCATTGTCCCACAAGCCCAAATCAACCAAATCTTCCAGTAAATGTTTATTTACCACAATAAATTCCCCACTTAAAACCCTGCGGGTATAAATATTTGAGGTATAAGGCTCAAAAGCCTCGTTGTTTCCCAATATTTGCGAAGTTGAAGCCGTTGGCATCGGCGCGACCAACAAAGAGTTTCTGACGCCATTTTTGATCACTTTTTTGCGCAATGATTTCCAGTCCCATCTTCCGCTTAACTCTTCTTCTGAAACGCCCCACATATTAAACTGAAATTCACCTAATGACATTGGTGACCCTTGAAATGAAGAATACGGCTCTTTTGCTTTTGCAATTTCCATAGAAGAAGTTACCGCCGCAAAATAAATGGTTTCGAATATTTCTTCATTTAGTTTTTTGGCTTCGTCACTGGTAAAAGGCAAACGCAGCATTATAAAAGCATCGGCCAAACCTTGAACGCCAAGTCCGATGGGCCTGTGGCGGAAATTCGAGTTTTCGGCTTCTTTTACCGGATAATAATTTCGATCGATCACCGTATCCAAATTTCGGGTAATTTTTTTGGTGATTTTATGCAATTTTTGATGATTGAAAAATTTAACGCCATTTTCATCTTCATCAACAAACATAGGAAGGGCAATGGATGCCAGGTTACAAACCGCAACCTCATCTTTTGCGGTGTATTCCATAATTTCCGTACACAAATTTGAAGAACGGATGGTTCCCAAATTCTTTTGGTTCGATTTACGGTTGGCAGCATCTTTATACAACATATAAGGATTTCCGGTTTCTATTTGAGCTTCCAGTATTTTTTCCCAAAGCAGGCGCGCTTTGATGGTTTTTCGGCCTTTGCCTACTTTTTCGTAACCGGTATATAATTTCTCAAATTCCTCTCCGTAAGTATCAAATAAATGCGGACATTCATTAGGGCACATCAAAGTCCAGTCGCCATTTTCCTCCACACGTTTCATAAATAAATCGGGAATCCACATCGCATAAAACAAATCTCGGGCGCGATTTTCTTCCGCACCGGTATTTTTACGCAGATCCAAAAAATCGAAAACATCAGCGTGCCAAGGTTCCATATAAATGGCAAAAGAACCTTTTCGTTTTCCGCCGCCCTGATCTACATAACGGGCGGTATCATTAAAAACTTTTAACATTGGGACAATTCCGTTGGATGTTCCGTTTGTTCCGCGAATATAAGAACCTGTGGCGCGCACATTGTGAATTGACAAACCAATGCCGCCGGCAGATTGCGAGATTTGCGCCGTTTGTTTTATGGTATCATAGATGCCGTCTATGCTGTCGTCTTGAATTTGCAACAAAAAACAAGAAGACATTTGCGGTTTTGGCGTTCCTGCATTGAAAAGCGTTGGGGTGGCGTGCGTAAAGAATTTTTTGGACATCAATTCATACGTTTCAATGGCTTCATCAATATCTTCCTGATGAATTCCAATGGCAACACGCATTAACATATGTTGCGGGCGTTCAGCTATTTCGCCATTTATTTTCAACAAATAGGAACGTTCCAAGGTTTTGAATCCGAAATAATCATACCCAAAATCCCTATTGTAAATAATTGTGGAATCTATTTTTTCAGCATTAGCCTTAATCACATTATAGGTTTCATCTGATAACAATGGCGCTTTTTTTCCCGTACGCGGATTGACATAATTGTACAAATCGGCCATTACTTCAGAAAAAACTTTTTTGGTGTTTTTATGTAAGTTTGAAACGGCGATTCGCGCCGCAAGTTTTGCATAATCGGGGTGTTGCACCGTCATGGTTGCTGCAGTTTCCGCGGCTAAATTATCGAGTTCGGAAGTTGAAACGCCGTCATACAGTCCTTCAATGACGCGCATAGCCACTTTAACGGGATCCACAATGCCGTTTAGTCCGTAACACATATTTCTAACTCTGGCCGTGATTTTATCAAACATCACCGGCTCTTTTTTGCCGTCTCTTTTTAGTACAAACATTGTTTTAGGTATATTTTAGTTAGTTTTGAAATATTTTTGATTTACGACTTTTGATTTACAAAATTGTAGTCAATCGTAAATCAAAAATCGTAAATCTTAATTCCCTAAAATTCCGCATCAAAACTGATACTTCCGGTTCCTGTGCCGCTTTTTACGCCAGCTTTTTGATATTCTGAAACCCGTTTTTCAAAGAAATTTGTTTTGCCTTCCAAGGAAATCATTTCCATAAAATCGAACGGATTTGAGGAATTATAAACTTTATCACAATTAAATTCCGTCAACAATCGATCGGTCACAAACTCTAAATATTGCGACATTAATTTGGCGTTCATACCAATCAAACTTGCCGGCAATGATTCCGTAATAAATTTGCGTTCAATATCCAGCGCATTGGTTAAAATTTCTGTGATGCGTTCTTTCGGAACCTTATTTACAATATGATTGTTGTGCAGGTGAATGGCGAAATCGCAGTGCATTCCTTCGTCGCGTGAAATCAATTCGTTTGAAAAAGTCAATCCGGGCATTAAACCTCTCTTTTTCAGCCAAAATATGGAGCAAAAACTTCCCGAGAAAAAGATGCCTTCAACGGCTGCAAATGCAATTAATCGTTCGGCAAAACTCGGACTTTCAATCCATTTTAGCGCCCAGTCGGCTTTTTCCTTTATGGCAGGAAAAACATCAATGGCGTTGAACAATTGGTCTTTTTCTGCTTCATTTTTTACATAGGTATCAATCAACAATGAATACACTTCGGAATGGATATTTTCCATCATTATTTGAAAACCATAAAAGAATTTTGCTTCGGAATATTGCACTTCGCTCACAAAATTTTCAGCCAAATTTTCATTCACTATGCCGTCAGAAGCAGCGAAAAAAGCCAAAATATGTTTGATAAAAAAACGCTCATCATCATTTAATCTTGATTCCCAGTCAATAACATCTTGGTGTAAATCAATTTCTTCGGCAGTCCAAATGCTCGCTTCCTGTTTTTTATACCATTCCCAAATATCCTGATGTTGAATTGGAAAAATGACAAAACGATTTTTATTAGGCTGAAGAATGGGTTCAATAAATGACATTAAATTATAATTTTTTTAATTAGTAGTTAGTCCCTGTTTTTTTTTGTAAAAACGAGTAAAACAAAGATTGAAAAAAAATAGATACCAAAAAGGCTTACTTATTCACATTTAGTATGGAGTTTTTAACATTATTGCATTGTTTCACAAAAAAAACAATAATGCTAATTGCTGATCTTTAAGCCTTTGTAAAATTTTTATTTAGGCTCCTTTTGGTTTCAGGGAGTTTGTAGTAAAACGCCAAATTAAAAAAAAGCACCTAAAATTGCACCCCTTTAAATACGGTGTTTTACATCAAAAAAGTTTTAATACTTTACGTGGTTTCTGGCAATTTTTTCCAATTTCATATACCAATCTTTGCCAAATTTTCTGATTAAGGCATCTTTCACAAATTTGTAAACCGGCACCTGCAAAGCTGCTCCCAATGTACAGGCATCATCGCAAATTGGCCATTTGTGGTAATTCACAGCAGAAAATTCACTGTATTCTGTAATTCGGATTGGGTATAAATGACAGGAAATAGGTTTTTTCCAATCAATGGCACCTTGATTATACGCTTCTTCGATGCCGCATTTAACGGTATTATTTACATCAAATATGGAATAAGCGCAATCCTTGCCGTCAATTAAAGTGGTTTCATATTCACCTTCATCCATCGTAAAAAGACCCTGGTCTTCAATGGCTTCAATTCCTTCCGGTCTTAAAAAAGGCTTCACTTTCGGATAAACATCCATAAGTATCATCAGTTCATCTTCATCCAGCGGAGCGCCGGCTTCACCGTCAATACAACATTTGCCTTTGCAGGCCGAAAGATTACAGACGAAATCTTTCTCTATAATCTCTTCTGAAACTATGGTTTTTCCTAATTGAAACATTCGGCAAAAATAACTATTTTTTTACATTACTTTTGTTATAAATCAATTTTTGATTGGATACTTTTGCCAATCTTTTAAAAAAGCATAAGATGGAAATTAATTTTAAAGAAATACTTACCGCAACTATGGTTTTATTTGCGGTGATTGATATTATTGGGAGCATTCCAATCATCATTGATTTACGTGTAAAATTCGGTCGTCTTCATTCAGGAAAAGCAGCTATCGTTGCCGCAGTTATTATGATTGCTTTCCTTTTTTTGGGAAAAAGCATTTTAAACTTAATTGGCATTGATGTAAATTCATTTGCCGTTGCAGGTTCGTTTATCCTATTTTTTTTAGCGTTGGAAATGATTTTGGGAATTTCTCTTTACAAAGAAGAAGAAACAAACGCCAAAACAGCCTCCATCTTTCCTTTGGCATTTCCTTTGTTAGCGGGCCCGGGAAGTTTAACAACCTTATTGTCTTTAAGGGCTGAGTTTTCTACCATAAATATTGTATTTGCCATTATCATAAACACCATATTTTTATATATAGTGCTTAAAACATCGGTAAAAATCGAAAAAATGATAGGCAAAAACGGCATCAATATCATCAGAAAAGTATTTGGCGTGGTGCTTTTGGCGATAGCCGTAAAACTGTTCACTTCAAACATACAGGGATTATTTCAAAATTAAATTCTAAAATATGGACTCTTTTGATGTTTTAATCATAGGCGGAAGCGCAGCCGGATTGTCTTGCGCGCTCATTTTAGGCTCGGCTGTTCACAAGCCTTTTGCCGAAAATAAAAAAATTGGGATTGTCACGCACCAAAAAAGTTCGGCTTTAAATGAAGCGTTGCTTAACAATGTGCTGGGATTTAAAAAAGGAACCAAGGGCAGTCTAGTTTTGTCTGATGGTCTAAAACAACTTTCTGAATTATATCCTCACGTGGTCCAAATTGAAAAAGAAAAGGTAACTGAAATTAAAGGTGAATTTACTGATTTTGCGGTAGTCACCAATAAAAATAATTATCGCGCAAAATCTATTGTTGTGGCTGTTGGTCCTTCAAATCTTTTCAACATTGAAGGCCTGATGCAATATGTGATTCCACACCACGGTTTGCCTCCTCATAAAGAACGTGTGATGCTAAAAAATAACAACCATTTGGTTGTTGAAGGAGTATATGTTGCGGGTGTTTTGGCAGGATGGAGAAGCCAGTTTGCCATTGCAGCTGGTAGTGGCGCGCAAGTGGCGACCGATATATTAACATTATGGAACGATGGAAACCATTCTATGATACACGACGCTGTATTAAATAATTAATAGATCTATCTTTGAAAAATGCTGTTTTAATTCAAATAGCATATAAATAGATTGATTATTTAAAATTCTGATGTTTCTTGAAAATAAAAAAGGTTCCGCGTACGGAACCCAAATATTATTTTATCGAAGTCATCTTGACTTTTTTTAAAA
>DPCK01000055.1 GCA_003516285.1 Lutibacter sp.
TGTGTATCAAAATTTGTTATAGCTCGTTTCATCTAGTTGTGGTAAATTAATGGCGTCCAAAATTTCCTTAATTCTGTTTTCATCGGTATTATAAATGGGTTCTGCTGCTTTTTTATGCGGAAATTGTTCAATCAATAATGTTGAAGAAGGGAAGGCAAACTCGACACCCAGATTATGCGATAATTTCAATATCTTCATATGCAATTTATGTTTGGAAGATTGCTCACTGTTCCAATCCAAATTCACAAAATAGACATTTACAAGAATAGACAACGATGAATCGGCAAAACCGGCAAATTCAACATTATATTCTTCTGTTCTGGTAGCCGGATCCAATTCAATTATTCTTCTGATTCCTTTTACAAAAGCCTCGATAAGTTCGGAAGGCGTATCGTAACGAATTCCCAAATTTGTGGTGTATCGACGGAAGGAGCGCAAACCTTTATTATTCACCACCATTTCAGACAGTTGGCTGTTAGGAATTTGAAAAACAGTAGTGTCAGCAGCCCTAACCGTAGTTGATCTAAAACCGACCGTTTCTACAGTACCAACAACCGTTCCTGCCTCGATCCAATCACCAATATGAAATGGCTTGTCAATAAAAATCATAATGGTTCCTATAAAGTTTTTCACCGTATCCTGCGAAGCCAACGCAAGCGCAATACCACCAATGGAGGCACCAGCAACAACGGTAATCGGATCAACGCCAAAGAGTGTCAACAGTTTAAGAAGACCAAGAAATATGACCAATCCCATTAAGAAATTTTTCAATACCGGAACAAGTTGATCGTCTAATTTAGAAT
The DNA here is from genome assembly GCA_003516285.1 of Lutibacter sp. Taxonomy (GTDB): domain Bacteria; phylum Bacteroidota; class Bacteroidia; order Flavobacteriales; family Flavobacteriaceae; genus Lutibacter. The sequence continues at coordinate 804 of DPCK01000055.1, forward strand.
CGGTAGATTCAGCATATTTGGCATAAATACTCATAATTACCAAAACCAATTTCATAAATACATAAATCCAAAAAACGATCACCATAATATTTATGGCCAAAAGCAGAAAGTTGTAAACATCAATATGCAGAACCAAAGATGGCAGTCTATTTTTAACAAAGGCCATTAAAATTAATAAAACAACCGGGCGCGTCAATTTTTTCAAAGAAGTTTTAATCTCTTCATTTGATATATTAATGATTAAATGTTGCGATTTATTCAAGATGAGAAAAACAATTTTTCGAAGCACAAAAAATAATCCAAAGGAAATTGCAATTAAAATAAGCAAGCCAAGATATTGCCAAAGTTCCACGTTAAACAGTGTTCTGTGTCCTATCTCTGGAATTATTTCCTGCAATCTTTCAGAATACCAAGGATACATTAAATCGTAAAGTTCTAAAACCTCACTGGAAGTTTTTTTGGAATAATACCAATTATCTCCAATTTTTTCCAAAAATATTTCAGGCATTTTACTCGGAAATAAAACATATTGATTTCCGTCTTTTGTGGAGGTGGTGTCCGAATACATTTTGTTGGCAGGTACCTTGCTAAAATCGACTTTTAGTCCCTTAGCATCCATTATTTTCTTTAATTTAATGGCAATATTTTGACTTTCAATACTGTCATAGCCATAAATTACCTTAGCGGCTTTTTCTGGCTCATAAGAACCGGGTTGCAAAAAATATAAATGGGTAGAAATTGTTGCGTTTGGATTGCTTAAATCGACTTTAACTTTGTTTTGCGCCGTTAAAAAAGTTGAAATCAATATAAAAAATAACAATAATTTTTTCATTATTCTAAAGTTTAATGTAAAAACAAATTTAAGGTTTTAATTTAAAGCCCTAAATTATTATTTAATTCTTTGCTTTATTTTTTTTGAAAAATTTTCCTTTGTTTTTTTTAACGAATGGAATGGTATCATTAAAAGTGTCTTTTGCCGCTGCATTTTTATTTTTCCGCCAATTATTGTTCTCAGGAAGCAATTTTTGCAACAAATCGGTTCTGCCAACTTTTGTGAGAGTATTTCTGATCCATTGCTGATTTTCCTTTTTGTACCAGAAGAAAAATCGGTGTTGGTCTTCTCTTTCCTGTTTGGTTTTTGGCGTTTTTGTTGGTTTTAGCGTATAAGGATGGTAACCACTGTAATAAATAACTGTGGCAACCGTCATTGGCGTTGGCGTAAATCCCTGAACCTGTTCCAATTGGAATCCCAAATCTTTGGTTTCGGCAGCCAAATTTGCCATATCTTCCAATTCACTTGCAGGATGGCTTGAAATAAAATACGGGATGAGCTGCAGATTTAATTTTTTACGAATATTGATGGCATCAAAACGTTCTTTAAATTTATGGAAATAAGAAAAAGAAGGTTTTCGCATTAATTTCAGCACATTGTCTGATGTATGTTCCGGCGCTACTTTCAATCGGCCGGAAATATGATTGGTCATCACTTCTTCGGTGTAAGCGTCCAGTTCTTTTGGGTCGGCTAATTTGTTGAATTCCGGCACCAATAAATCGTGTCGAATACCGCTTCCGATAAATGATTTTTTTACTTTCGGATGTCTGTCAACCGCCTTATAAAGTTCCGTTAAAGGTTTGTGGGAAGTGTCTAAATTATGGCAAATCACTGGCGAAATACAAGAAGGCGAAACACATCTGTCGCAAATTTCCTGTACTTTTCCTTTCATTTTGTACATATTTGCCGATGGTCCGCCAATATCGGACAAATAGCCTTTAAAATCGGGCATATTCGCTACTTTGTCCACTTCTTTTAAAATAGACTCCTGACTTCTGCTGGCAATAAATTTTCCCTGATGGGCGGAAATGGTGCAAAAACTGCAACCGCCAAAACAACCGCGATGGATGTTGATGGAGAATTTAATCATTTCAAACGCGGGAATTGGTCCGCGCAAATTGTATTTTGGATGCGGCAAGCGCGTGTAAGGCAAATCGAAAGAAGCATCAATTTCAGCTTCAGTCATTGTTTCATAAGGCGGATTGATGACCAACGTGGAATTGTTCACCCCTTGTAAAACCCTGTTTGCGTGCAATTTATTGGATTCCTGCTCAATCACTTTAAAATTGGCAGCATACGATTTTTTATCCTTCAAACAAACTTCGTGGGAATTGATACTGACGTCTTCCCAGTTTTTATTTTTAGGAATTTCATCGTTTTTGTCAACCAAAAAAGCAGTTTGCTTAACCGTTCTGATGCTGGAAAAAGGCACACCTTTTTTTAGCAAATTCACTATTTCGTGCAAAGGTTGCTCGCCCATTCCATAAACCAATAAATCTGCTTTTGAATCGATTAAAATGGTTGGTTTTAAGGTATCACTCCAATAATCGTAATGAGTAACTCTTCTAAGAGACGCTTCAATTCCGCCAATTAATACCGGAACTTCAGGGAATTTTTCCTTTAAAATAGTTGAATAAACCGTAGTTGCGTAATCGGGCCTGAAACCTTTATCGCCGTTGGGCGTATAGGCATCATTGTCGCGTTTTCTTTTGCTGGCTGTGTAGTTGCTCACCATTGGGTCCATACAACCGCCAGTAACAGCAAAAAATAATTTTGGCGTTCCCAGTTTGGTAAAATCCTGCAAATTATCGTGTACACTTGGTTGCGGCACAATGGCCACGCGTAAACCGTAACTTTCCAAAAGCCTGCCAATCACTGCTGCGCCAAATGCCGGATGATCTACATAGGCATCACCTGTAAATAATATTACATCAAGTTCATCCCAACCTCTGAGTTTCACCTCTTTGTTGGTGGTAGGCAACCAATCTGAAAGTTTATTCATCATATTTTGCAAAAATACGCTAAAAATAATAATTCGTAATGAATTCATTTTTAGGGCTTTTTTTTGGTGTTCTTTGGTGAAATATAAACCAAGAATTTTAACTGTGAATTTCTCAAGGTAAAAACACAAGAGCGCCATCGTGCCGGAAGGAATTAATTTCAATTTTAATGAATTTGCCCATCCGCTTTTTCAATGTTGCCTGACCGACTATAAATGAGATCAAACCACAAAAAAGGCGGTAACGGCCAAATAATTGTGATAGAATTTCAGCATTTGGCCTTAAATAAAAATTTTTTGAATCCAAATAAATTCATTTAAAGCAGTTTCAGATTTTTACATTTTTACATTTTTACCAAAACATCACAAATCAAATTTAAGGCTATTTTTAGCTTGTTTAAGCCACTTTTTTAAAATCCGCAATTTGTTGATAACTTATAGCAACGCAATCGCAAAACTCATTTAAATACTTTTTCAATTTCTTATATTTGTATGTTATAAAATTTACAAAAAAAAATAGATTTTAATATGAGTGAAGAACCTAAAAAAAATAGTTATACGGCCGACAGTATTCAGGCGTTGGAAGGAATGGAGCACGTTCGTATGCGTCCGTCTATGTACATTGGAGATATTGGTTTAAGAGGATTGCATCATTTGGTTTATGAAGTGGTTGACAACTCTATTGATGAGGCGATGGCAGGACATTGTGACGCCATTGACGTCATCATTAATGAAAATAATTCGGTTTCCGTAAAAGACAACGGACGTGGTATTCCTGTGGGAATGCACAAAAAAGAAGGTGTTTCGGCGCTTGAAGTGGTAATGACCAAAATTGGAGCCGGCGGTAAATTTGATAAAGATTCCTATAAAGTTTCCGGTGGATTGCACGGTGTTGGGGTTTCTGTAGTAAACGCGCTTTCTGAACATTTAAGAGCAACCGTATATTTAGACGGGAAAGTATGGGAACAGGAATATTCCAGAGGAAAAGCCTTGTATCCTGCTAAAATAATTGGCGAAAGTAATGACAAAGGAACTTTGGTTACTTTTTTGCCTGATACAACCATTTTTACCCAAACCATAGAATTTAGTTACGAAACTTTGGCGACAAGATTGCGGGAACTTTCCTTTTTAAACAAAGGAATTACATTGACTTTAACCGACAAAAGGGTTTTGGATGATGAAGGCAACCTTATTACGGAAACATTTCACAGTGATGAAGGATTGCCTGAGTTTATACGATATTTAGACGCCACCCGTATACCGTTAATCTCCAGGGTAATTTCTATGGAAGGCGAAAGAAATGATATTCCTGTGGAAGTTGCGATGGTTTACAATATGTCGTATACCGAAAATTTACATTCTTATGTAAACAATATCAACACCATTGAAGGCGGAACACATTTGGCAGGTTTTAGACGCGGATTGACAAATACCCTTAAAAAATATGCTGAAACTTCAGGAATGTTGGACAAACTTAAGTTTGAAATAGCCGGAGACGATTTCCGTGAAGGATTGACAGCGATTATTTCTGTTAAAGTTGCAGAACCTCAATTTGAAGGACAAACAAAAACAAAATTAGGAAACCGAGAAGTTACCGCTGCGGTAAGTCAGGCTGTATCTGAAATGTTGCAGAATTATTTGGAAGAAAATCCAAGTGATGCCCGAATTATTGTCCAAAAAGTAATTTTAGCGGCGCAAGCACGACACGCTGCCAAAAAAGCGCGTGAAATGGTGCAACGTAAAACGGTGATGTCTATTGGCGGTTTGCCGGGAAAATTAAGCGACTGTTCAGAAACTGATCCCGATAAATGTGAAATTTTCCTTGTTGAGGGAGATTCAGCAGGCGGTACGGCAAAACAAGGACGAGACAGAGCGTTTCAGGCAATTTTACCATTGAGAGGTAAAATTCTGAATGTTGAAAAAGCAATGGTCCATAAAGTTTTTGAAAATGAGGAGATCAAAAATATGTATACGGCTTTGGGCGTTTCCATTGGTACAGAAGAAGATCCGAGGGCGTTAAATTTAGACAAACTTCGCTACAACAAAGTGGTTATTATGTGTGATGCCGATGTTGACGGTAGCCACATTGCGACTTTAATTTTGACTTTTTTCTTCAGATATATGAAAGAATTGGTTGAAAATGGCCATATTTATATTGCAACACCACCATTATATCTTGTAAAAAAAGGCCAGAAAAGAGAATATGCCTGGACCGATGACCAACGCGATTTAATTGCCCAAAATATGGGAGGCGGTGTTTCCATTCAACGTTATAAAGGTTTGGGAGAAATGAATGCCGAGCAGCTTTGGGACACCACTATGAATCCGGAATTTAGAACACTCCGACAAATTTCTATTGATAATTTATCAGAAGCAGACAGGGTTTTCTCAATGTTAATGGGTGATGATGTTCCACCACGCAGGGCATTTATCGAAAAAAACGCCAAATATGCAAAAATCGATGTATAATAATATTTAGAATCATAGGTGCCAAAAAATGACTGTCCTTAATAAACAGTCATTTTTTTATTTTCATCAATATTCTTTTCTATATTTACTGTAAACAATAAAACCTCTATTATGAAAAAATTTGCAATTCTAATTCTTATCCTTGTTAGCACTATTACGATGAATGCCCAAGAAGATGACGGACTTGAGTCCATACTCTACGCAAATATTCAGGATGCCAACAAATTAACGCAAGCTTATCTGAATCCGGGAATGAAAGGATTGATTTACGGGATGAACAGCGGCTGGTATCATACCGCAAAAGCCCATAAAACACTTGGATTCGACATATCTATTGGCTTAAATGCGTCTATGGTGCCGAGCAAAGATGAACTTTTTAAGTTTGCCGATCTTGGATTATCATCCTCAACTTCATACAACTCACCTACAAGCGCAACTGTTGCTGGCTCAAATACTATGCAAACACAAGTTACCGCCACTGCCGTAATTGAGGGACAAACCGTTTCAAAATCATTTACGATGCCCGGAGGCGTTAAAGAAGATTTGCCTTTAAATGCCGTTCCTACGCCTTCTGTTCAGTTTACTTTGGGTCTGCCAAAACAATTCGATGTGATGGTTAGACTGGTTCCTGAAGTTGGATCAGACGATGTAAAAGGCAATTTATTTGGGATTGGTGTTAAAAAAGAAATCACCAGTTTGTTTGGCGTTATTGAAAAACTGCCTATACATATTTCATTATTAGGCGCCTATACCAATATGGATGTAAATTATAACATTCAAAACGAAAGTTCAATTCCCGGCGCCAACCAAGTCGCTACGTTTAATTTAAATGCGTATACCGTTCAGGCAATTGCCTCCATCAACTTTCCTATCATCAATTTTTATGGAGGAATTGGCTATGGCGCGGGCACTTCAGACTTGAAAATGTTGGGAACCTATATCTTGAAATATGACACTGGATATCCCGCTCCAAATGATACTGTTGAAAAAACGGTAACCGATCCAATAAATTTAGATTTTGATGTAAGTGGTGTTAGAGCTACCCTAGGAACAAGATTAAGCTTGGGATTTTTTAAAATATTTGCCGATTATACCGTTCAGGAATACAACACCTTATCGGCAGGGATTGCTTTTAGTTTCAGATAAATATCATTTAACTTTTTATAAAATTACACAATTGTTATTTTTTCGATTAAAAATTTACAGGGACTGCTTATTTGCAGTCCTTTTTTTGTTATAAATATTACCTAATTTTCGTATAATAATTCGTAAATTTGGATTAATTTTTATAAAAATAAACAACACATTAAATATGAAAGTAACAGTAGTAGGAGCAGGTGCTGTAGGCGCAAGTTGTGCTGAGTACATCGCTATTAAAAATTTCGCCTCGGAAGTGGTACTNNATTGACATTAAAGAAAATTATGCTGAAGGCAAGGCAATGGACCTTATGCAAACAGCTTCATTAATGGGATTTGACACTAAAATTACAGGAACAACAAATGATTATTCAAAAACGGCAGGCAGTGAAGTTGCCGTTATTACAAGCGGTATTCCAAGAAAACCTGGAATGACACGTGAAGAACTCATTGGAATCAATGCCGGAATTGTAAAATCCGTTGTTGAAAGTTTGCTTAAACATTCTCCAAAAGTAATTATCATTGTGGTGAGTAATCCAATGGATACGATGGCTTATTTGGCACATAAAGTTGCCGGTATCGCTAAAAACAGAATTATTGGTATGGGCGGCGCTTTAGACAGTGCGCGTTTTAAATACCGTTTGGCTGAAGCTTTAGACTGTCCGCAATCGGATGTTGACGGTATGGTGATTGCCGGTCACAGTGACACAGGTATGTTGCCTTTAACACGTATGGCTACAAGAAACAGTGTTCCGGTTACTGAGTTTTTATCTGTTGAACGTTTGGCTAAAGTTGCTGAAGACACCAAAGTTGGCGGTGCAACATTAACAAGTATGTTGGGCACAAGTGCTTGGTATGCGCCGGGCGCAGCCGTTTCTTCTATGGTTCAGGCCATTGTAAACGACCATAAGAAAATGTTTCCTTGTTCCGCTTTATTGGATGGTGAATATGGATTGAAAGATATTTCCATAGGTGTTCCTTGTATTATTGGCAAAAACGGAATAGAAAAAATTGTTGAAATTGATTTAACTGATGCCGAAAAAGCCAAATTTATAGAAAGTGCTGCAGGCGTTAGAAGCGTGAATGATTTATTGGCATAACACATTCTTAATATATTTTTAAAAACTCCTCAGGACTTCGGTTTTGGGGAGTTTTTTTTTGTAATTCAGAATTTTAGTATTCCGGACTCTTATTTTTTTCCTTTAAACTTTGACCTTTCACCTTTCAACTTAATTCGTATATTTAAAATCTAAAACAACTGTTAATGAGCAAACTAAAATATTTAAGCGCTTTTTTACTGGCCGCCACTGTTTATGTTTCTTTTACCAATGTTGGAATTTGGACTTATTTGCCCCTGCTCTTTTCATTTGGGCTCATTCCATTGGTTGAATTGCTATTTAAACCCGATGCCAAAAACTTATCCGAAGAAGAAAAGAAAAAAGCAGCTACAGATTCCTATTTTAATTTGGTGTTATATGCCGTTGTTATTCTTCAGGTGGCATTTGTGATATATTTTCTGATGGTGATTCAGGAAAATCTTTCAACATCCGATTTAATAGGCAGAATTATTTCCATGGGAATTTTATGTGGCATTTTTGGCATCAATGTAGGTCACGAACTCGGACACCGATCAAACAGGTTTGAACAATTTTTGGGTGAAATATTGCTGCTTTCTTCTTTGGAAACGCATTTTTTGCCTTATCACAATAGTGGTCATCATCACAATGTGGCAACACCAAAAGATCCGGCAACAGCGAGAAAAGGCGAAATTGTTTTTTTGTTTTGGTTTCGTTCACAAATAGGAAGTTATCTTCAAGCCTGGAAAATTGAAAATGACCGATTGCACAAAAAAGGTAAATCATTTTTGTCATTTTCAAACAAAATGCTCATTTATACCTTGAAGTGATTTAAACTTTTTATAA
>DPCK01000114.1 GCA_003516285.1 Lutibacter sp.
ATTTATTTGGGTTTTATGATGCTGGAAAGTTTTGAATTAAAAAATGCCACAAAAATTGTAGACGAAAGAACAAAAAATGGCTTGTTTTTGGATTTGGATGATTTTATAGAACGCGTTGCCATTTCGTTGGAACAACTTGTAATTTTAATTAAAATAAATGCTTTTGAGTTTACAGGAAGAAATAAACGCGAATTGTTGTGGGAAGCGTATATGAAAGTGAATAAAGTGTGTTTGGAAGAACACGTTTCCACCCTTTTTAAATCGGAAAAAATTGTTTACAACACGCCACAACTCAGTTGCAGCAACTTTGAAGATGCGTTTGATGAAATCCAATACCTCGGTTTTCCGTTGTGCAGTCCGTTTGATTTATTGANNGCAAAAAGAGTAAGCACTTCCAAAGGGGAACTTATGTATTTTGGGAATTTTTTGGATGTAAAAGGAGATCATTTGGATACCGTGCATTTTCCGCCGGCAGCCAAAAAATACCCATTTAAAGGAAGGGGTGTGTATGAGTTAACAGGAAAAGTGACGGAAGAATTTGACTGTATCACTGTTGAAATAGAAAAAATGGAAAAACTGGCGATTATCCAAGATCCGAGATATGCCGACATTCCTAAAAAAATAATGACATGAGCACTTTGGAACGTTCTATTGTACATATGGATTTGGATACTTTTTTTGTATCCTGCGAAAGAAGAATCGACAGCAAACTGGATGGAAAACCTATTTTAATAGGCGGAATCTCTGATAGAGGCGTTGTGGCTTCTTGCAGTTATGAAGCCCGGAAATTTGGCGTTCATTCGGCAATGCCCATGCGCATGGCAAAACAATTATGTCCGGAAGCCATTGTGTTACGCGGCAATTCGGGAATTTACACCAATTTCTCAAAGTTGGTGACGGAGGTGATCAATGAATCTGTTCCTTTATACGAAAAATCATCGATAGATGAATTTTATATTGATTTAACGGGAACAGACAAGTTTTTTGGTTGCCATCAATTGGCTTCGGAATTGCGTAAAAAAATAATTAAAGAAACTGGATTGCCCATTTCTTTTGGCTTATCCGTAAACAAAACCGTCTCAAAAATCGCCACAGGAGAAGCGAAACCCAATAATGAAATGAAAATAAACAGCGGCACCGAAAAGTTTTTTCTGGCGCCGCTATCTGTGCGTAAAATTCCGATGGTGGGCGAAAAAACCTACAATATTTTGTGTGATTTAGGCATTAAACGCATACAAACCGTTCAGGAAATGCCGATTGGGATGATGACCAAGGTTTTTGGAAAACACGGAAGCGGCATTTGGAAAAAAGCGAACGGCATAGACAACTCACCCGTTGTAAAATACCACGAACGAAAATCCATTTCAACAGAAAATACCTTTGATAATGACACCACAGATCTTGAAAAACTGAAAAGTACTATTGTTGCCATGACAGAAAGTTTGATTTTTCAATTGCGAAAAAGCAATAAATTAACCGCGTGCATTACGTTTAAAATTCGCTATTCCGATTTTCAAACGTACACAAAACAAAAAAAAATAGCGTACAGTTCAGCCGACCACACTATTTTACCGGTTGTGATGGAGCTTTACAACAGTTTGTACCAAAGGCGGTTGCTGGTTAGGTTGATAGGNNGATAAGGCGGTTGTGCGGGCAATTACCATTGATAAAGCACCCTAGCTCCCAAAGGGAGAAAAGTTAAATATTAGATATTAAAAGTTAAATGTAAAAATAATAATAACATATTGTCAAGTTCGGTCAACGTTATTTAGGCATCGACAAATCCAAAATCACAAATCGTATATCGTAAATCACAAATCCTTATCTTCGTGTTTTCAAAAAGCCAAATGTCAATTAATAACCTAAACACTGCAATATCCTATTTAAAGGGCGTAGGTCCGGGAAGGGCCGATTTGTTGAAATCGGAACTCGGCATCCGCACCTTTGGCGATTTGTTGAACTTTTTTCCGAACAGGTACATCGACCGTTCCCAGTTTATGAAAATCAGCCAGCTGCAGCAAAATAACTCAGAAATTCAGATTCTGGGGAAAATAATGGAATTGAGAACCGTGCAACAGCCAAAAGGGAGCAGGTTGGTGGCCACTTTTGCGGATGAAACCGGCACGATGGAATTGGTGTGGTTTAGGGGCGTGAAATGGATTAAAGAGGCGATTAAAATAAACACGCCTTATGTGATTTTCGGAAAAACGAATTTTTTTAAAGGCCTGTTCTCTATGCCGCATCCTGAAATGGAATTGCTGACCGAATACCATAAAAGTCTGCGCACTGCTATGCAGCCAGTGTACCCATCCACCGAAAAACTGGTGAACAAAGGCGTCACCAACAGGGTGATTTCCAAAATGATCCAAAGCTTGTTTGAAGAGTTACAAGGCAATTTTAAGGAAACACTTTCTTCGGATGTCATTGAAAAATTAAAATTCATTTCAAAAAGCGAAGCCTTGCTGAACATCCATTTTCCAAAAAATCAGGAATTGCTGACCAAAGCGCAAAACCGTCTTAAATTTGAGGAGTTCTTTTTTATCCAGTTGCAGCTGCTTCGGAAGAAACTCATCAGAAAATCGAAGTTTAAAGGCTATCCTTTTCTGAAAGTGGGTGATTATTTTAACAATTTTTACAGCAACAACCTTCCTTTTGAACTTACAAACGCTCAAAAGCGGGTGTTGAAGGAAATCAGGAAAGATATGGGATCCAATGCCCAAATGAACCGTTTGCTTCAGGGCGATGTGGGATCAGGAAAAACCATAGTGGCCTTGCTCACCATTTTGATTGCGATGGATAACGGATTTCAAGCCGCTTTTATGGCACCTACGGAAATTCTCGCCAACCAACATTATAATGCATTGGTGAATTTGTTGAAAGGAATGAACGTGAACATAAAACTGCTCACAGGTTCAACCAAAGCAAAGGAACGGAAAGTGATTCACCAACAACTGGAATCGGGAGAGCTGCATATATTGATAGGAACACACGCGCTGATTGAAGACAAGGTGAAATTTTATAATTTGGGCATAGCCATTATCGACGAGCAGCACCGTTTTGGGGTGGAACAACGTTCAAAAATGTGGAAAAAGAATGTGCTGCCTCCGCACATTCTGGTAATGACGGCAACGCCAATTCCCCGCACGTTGGCGATGAGTTTGTATGGCGATCTGGACATTTCCGTAATCGATGAGCTGCCGCCAAACCGAAAAGAAGTGGTAACGGCGCACCGATACGATGCAAACCGGTTGTCGGTATTTAAATTTTTGAAGGAAGAAATTGCCAAAGGCCGACAGGTGTATGTGGTGTATCCGTTGATTAATGAGTCGGAAGCGATGGATTATAAAGATTTGATGGATGGATATGAAAGCATTGTTCGGGAATTTCCCAGGCCGCAATACCAGATCAGCATTGTGCACGGACAAATGAAGGCGGAGGACAAAGGGTATGAAATGCAGCGTTTTCAAAAAGGCGAAACACAAATTATGGTGGCAACCACGGTGATTGAAGTGGGAGTAGACATTCCCAATTCGAGCGTGATGGTGATAGAAAGCGCCGAGCGTTTTGGTTTGTCGCAACTGCACCAACTGCGCGGCAGGGTTGGTCGTGGGGCAGAACAGAGCTATTGCATNNGGTATCCTGAACCTTAAAATTGCCGATTTGGTGAAAGATGCAGGTCTGTTAAAAACTGCAAGAATGATGGCGATGGCGTTGTTGGATAAAGATCCCGATTTAAATGCGCCGGAAAATAGGTTTATAAGAGTCGCTTATCAGGAATTGAGCAAAGACAGCACGCTTTGGGCGAATATAAGTTAACTAAGAAGGGTTTCTGAGAAGTTAATTTTTTTGAGATGAATTCTTTTGCCAACTACAGCTACAATTTCATTTCTTAGTTTAACTTTTCGGAAACCCTTTAAGAACAATAAAACAAATCAATCAATCAATATTATATTTTAAACCAATTTTAATCGCTTTTTAAGCATTGGTTATTTTTTTAATTGCCTACTCAACAATAATACAACATACTTTTTGATGTAACTGTTAAGGAAATTATAAATTAATTTTCTCTGTCAAAAGTTAAAAGTTAAAAACTTGAAATTAAATACGTTGTAAAATGAAAGATATCATATTAAACTTGCCTCACTGCCTAGGTTGCTTCAGTATAATGCCATTCTAACCGACGGTCATCATTCGTAATTCGTATATTGTAAATCAAACGACCGCACTACTGCAAGACCGCACTACTGGAAGACAAATTTTAAATCCATAACTTATCTAACAATCATAAATTAAAAATCGTAATTCGAAAATCAAAAAAACCAAGATGAAACCAAACAACTGAATTGTATTTTTTATCTTTGCCTTTCGTTAAAAAGAAAATAAAATGAAAATATCATACAATTGGTTAAAACAATTTTTGAAGGTTGACTGGGAAGCTGAAAAAACAGGAGAATTGTTAACCGATTTAGGCCTTGAAGTGGAAGGCATAGAAACCATTGAATCCATCAAAGGAAGTTTGGCCGGTGTGGTGGTAGGTAAAGTAATTACCTGCATCCAACACCCGAATGCCGACCGATTAAAAGTTACCACCGTTGATATTGGAACCGGGGAATTGTTGCAAATTGTTTGTGGTGCTCCCAATGTGGCGGTCGGACAAACAGTGCCTGTAGCAACCATAGGGACGATTTTGTATGATAAAAATGGGGAAGGTTTTACCATTAATAAAGGAAAAATCAGGGGTGAAGAAAGTCACGGAATGATTTGCGCCGAAGATGAATTGGGACTGGGAACCGATCACGATGGCATTATGATATTGGATGACGCGCTTGTTCCTGGAACTTCAGCTGCCAGTGTTTTTAAAGTGGAATCGGATCAGGTTTTTGAAATTGGTCTAACACCAAACAGAGCAGATGCGATGAGCCATTACGGAACGGCAAGGGATTTACGGGCCGGATTGATGCACCGTCAAATCCCGTTGGAATTGATTTCGCCATCCGTAAGCAATTTTAGGGTGGACGACAGGACCTTTAAATTTGATGTGGTGGTGGAAGATGTTGAAAAAGCCCCACGTTATGTTGGGGTGACCATTTCAGATATTGTCATCAAGGAATCGCCTTCCTGGCTTCAAAACAAATTGAAAGCCATCGGGATAAAACCCATCAATAATGTGGTGGATGTGACCAATTATGTGCTGCACGAATTGGGACAACCGTTGCACGCTTTTGATGCCGCAGCTGTCAAAGGCAATAAAGTAATTGTAAAAACATTGCCAACAGGCACCAAATTTACAACGTTGGATGGGGTAGAGCGCGAATTGCACGAAGAAGATTTGATGATTTGCAACGGCTTGGAAGAACCGATGTGTATGGCCGGCGTTTTTGGCGGATTGCATTCGGGAGTATCGGAAAACACCACGTCCATATTTTTAGAGAGTGCCTATTTTAATTCAGTAGCCATTCGGAAAACTGCAAAAAGACATCTGTTAAATACCGATGCTTCGTTCAGATTTGAAAGGGGAATCGACCCAAATATCACCAAATATGTCTTAAAACGTGCCGTAAATTTAATTGTGGAAGTGGCCGGGGGAAAAGTATCTTCTGAAATAGTGGATTTGTATCCCGTAAAAATCGAAGATTTCCAAGTCTTTTTGTCCTATGAAAAAATGGACCGGTTGATTGGCGCAAAAATCCACAGAGAAACGGTAAAAAACATATTGGCTTCTTTAGATATCAAATTTAACAGCGTTACGGAAGCCGGATTGGGATTGTCCATTCCTTCTTACAGGGTGGATGTGACCAGGGAAGCGGATGTGATTGAAGAAATATTGCGGGTGTACGGCTATAACAATGTCGAATTTTCCCACAAACTGAATACTTCCATTTCTTTCTCTGAATTTGAAGGCGTTAAAATTGAAAATGTGGTGGCCAATCAGTTAGTGTCGCTCGGATTTAATGAAACGATGGCAAACAGTTTGACCAAAACCGACTATATTACGCTGTCGGAAACACTGAATGAACAGCACAATGTGATTATCCTGAATCCTTTAAGCAATGATTTAGGTGTGATGCGCCAATCGATGTTATTCAGCGGATTAGAATCCGTAATCTACAACATCAACAGAAAAAACAACGCTTTAAAATTCTTTGAATTTGGGAAATCGTACCACCACTTTGAAAGCGGCTATGAAGAACAAAAACACCTGACCTTGTTTGTGACAGGAAGCCGAACGACAGCCCATTGGAAAGTGACTCAAAAACCTTCGGATTTCTTTTATCTAAAGGGGGTTTCTACGGCATTATTGCAACGATTGGGCATCCAAAACATAAAAATAGCACCGGTAAAAAGCGATGTCTTTTCTGAAGGAATTTCCTTAAACTCAGGAAAAGTAAAACTGGCGGAACTTGGCTTGGTAAAAAGATCTGTTTTAAAGGAATTCGGCATCAAACAAGAAGTGTTGTTTGCCGATTTCAATTGGGAAAATGTATTGAAACTTGCAGGAAAATCAGCAATAAAAGTATCGGAATTGCCTAAATTTCCTTCGGTAAAAAGAGATTTTGCCTTATTGCTAGACAAGGAAATCACCTTTGGAGAATTGTATAACCTAGCTTTTCAGGCAGAAAAAAACCTTTTGAAAGAAGTGGATTTGTTTGATGTGTATGAAGGCGAAAACTTGGAAGAAGGAAAAAAATCCTATGCAGTGAGCTTCCTGTTACAGGATGAAACCAAAACCCTCACCGATGTGCAAATAGATAAGGTTATGCAAAAACTGCAACAAACCTTTGAAAAAAACGTAGGGGCAACGCTTAGATAAAGCTAAAAGTTAAAGGTTAAAGACCTCGCTCGGCAAATTTTTCCGATTTTGAGGAGGTGATTTTTAGTATCTGACTGCATAAAATTAAGCACATATTTTTTTTAAGCCTATGCCTCAAAATTTCCCAATTAAAAATCAACATCGAAAAACCTACAAACCACAACCTTTACGCAGAACATAGTTGATGGGAACAACCAAAAAATCCACATTAAATTTTTTAGCATCTAATTTTATTTTATTTTTGTGCAAACAATCCTTTATGTACCAACTTCTCATTCGGCCGTTATTTTTTCTTTTCGATCCCGAAAAAATCCATCACTTTACTTTTGCCCTCATCAAAACAGCCTGTAAAATTCCTGGAATCTCTTTTATATTCAGAAGTTTGTATCAGGTAAACGACAAGCGGCTTGAACGAAAAGTATTCGGACTCACATTTAAAAATCCGGTAGGACTCGCGGCAGGTTTCGACAAAAACGCGGTATTGTACAATGAATTGGCGAATTTTGGATTCGGCTTTATAGAAATTGGAACCGTAACACCAAAAGCACAAGCAGGAAATCCAAAAAAGCGTTTATTCCGACTCATAGAAGATAATGGCATCATCAACCGAATGGGATTTAACAATTTGGGCGTGGATGCGGCCATAAAACAGCTTAAAAAAAACAAAGGCAATGTGCTCATCGGCGGCAATATTGGCAAAAATACCGATACGCTGCCCGATAATGTTATTGAGGATTATAAAATTGCTTTCACAGAATTGCATCCTTATGTAAATTATTTTGTGGTGAATGTGAGTTGCCCCAATGTGGGAACTTTTGCAAAGCTGCAGGATAAGGATTACCTGTTGGAACTATTGAACAGTCTGCAAGAAATCAACCACAAATTTTCAAAACAAAAACCCATTTTACTGAAAATTGCACCCGATTTAAACACGATTCAATTGGATGAAGTTATTGAATTGGTAGCGGAAACAAATATATCGGGTGTGGTGGCTTCAAACACTTCTATTTACCGAGATGGGCTGAAAGTTTCTGAAGCACAATTGACAGCAATTGGAAATGGCGGATTGAGCGGAAAACCCATCAAAGACCGTAGTACGCAGGTCATTAAATATCTGGCCACCAAGTCAAACAAAGCATTCCCAATTATTGGTGTTGGCGGTATCCATTCTCCGGAAGATGCCCTTGAAAAAATAAAAGCCGGTGCCGATCTCATCCAAATTTATACCGGATTTATCTACGAAGGTCCTGCCTTGGTGAAGAGAATTAATAAGGCAATTTTAGCTTGCTAACCACAATGTCCTTAGGTTAAGGGAATATTTGTCTTTCCNNCATACATTCTTTATTGCTTAAAAAAATAAAACAATTCCAAACATTATTTTTACGCCATAAACAGTAAATTTGAAATTCATAAAGAAATTAATAAATTATAAATCAATAAAATAATCCGTCACCCTTAGCGTAGTCGAAGGGCGTAAATCAAATATCCTATCAAACCGCTAAAAGTCATACAACTCATTGATTCCCTAAGTCCCGGAGGCGCAGAAATAATGGCGGTTAACATTGCCAATGCTTTGGCTAATAACGGGTTGGAATCACATATTTGCGCCACTAGGCAGGAAGGATCGTTAAAAGCAAAATTAAGTTTAGAAGTAAAATACTTGTTTTTAAACAAGAAAAATGCGTTGGATTTAAAGGCACTTAAAAAATTGGTTCAGTATATTAAGTCCAACGAAATTACCATCATCCACGCTCACGCAACGTCTTATTTTACAGCTTTCTTGGTCAAATTAAGACTTCCGAAAGTCAGGATTGTGTGGCACGACCATTATGGATACAGCGAAAATTTAAAGCAAAGAAAAAAAATTCCTTTAACGTTTGTCTCCATAACCTTTGAAACGGTCATTTCGGTAAACAACAATTTATATCATTGGGCACAACATCATTTAAAGGCCAAACATTTTAGGTATTTGCCTAATTTCGCAGCTTTTGGTTCTGCCAATCCGAAGGAAACCAAGCTTCAAGGGGCAAATGAAAAGCGCATTGTATGTCTCGCTAATTTGAGGTCACAAAAAGACCATTTAAATCTGCTGAAAGCTTTTGAAATTGTTCACAAAAAACATAAAGACTGGACCTTGCATTTGGTGGGAATGGATTTTAATGATGTCTACTCCGAAGAAATAAAATCATTTAGATTGGCACATCATTTAGATGCTTGTGTATTTTTGTACGGAAGTTGTTCCGACACCCAATATATTTTAGTACAAGCATCAATTGGTGTATTGGGATCAAAATCGGAAGGATTGCCAGTGGCATTGCTGGAATACGGTTTGGCAAAATTGGCGGTAGTGGTTACAGATGTAGGGGAGTGCGGAACCGTCGTCAACAATATGGAAAACGGCCTGGTGGTACCGCCTGTTAATGAAGAGGTACTTGCAGAAGCGCTTGTTTTTCTTATCGAAAATGAAATTCAACGAAAAGAATTTGGAGAAAATTTATACGTTAAAGTAGGTTTAAATTACAGTGAGAATACTTATATCACCCAATTAATCGCCATATACAATCTTGAATAAAGGTTCGTCACATACCCGTTTAATTTTAGCCACCTTACATTTAGTATTGGGGGTCTTGGTGCTTTCCGGACTGATTGCTAAAGCATATTCCTTGTTAATTATTTTTTTCGGCGTTTTGTACATCATCAGAAATAAAAATGAAAATAATGAAGCCATTTATTGGAGCGCCTATTTGGTGGGAGCGGAAGTGTTGTTCAGAATGACCGGCGGTATGATTTTTTACGAATTACCAAAATATGCCGTATTAGTTTTTCTTTTTGCGGGACTGATTGTGGAAAAACGACAACATCATATTTCCTTAAGTTATCTCATTTATATCTTATTATTGCTGATAGGAATTGCCTTTGTGGACATCCCGTTTACTGAATCCATCAGAAAAGCCATTGCCTTTAATTTAAGCGGTCCCATTTTGTTGGGGGTTTCAGCCATTTATTTTTATAAGCGGCATTTGTCGCTTTCAGCCTTAATGGATATGCTGTTTTATATGCTTTTGCCCATTATATCAATGCTGACATTGTTGTATTTTAGAACACCATCTGTGAGTGAAATTGCCTTTGGAGGAGGGGCCAGCTTTGAAGCTTCGGGAGGTTATGGACCAAATCAGGTGGCCACCATATTAGGTGTTGGGGTATTTATTGTAGGGGCGCATTTGTTTTTAAAACGACGAATTTTTACGCTTTTCGGCATCGATATAGTTTTGTTTACTTATTTAATTTACAGGGGTTTAATCACATTTTCTAGAGGGGGGATGATAACGGCGGTGCTGTCCATATCGGTGTTTACCTACTATTTTATTCTTTCTAAAGAAAATAAAATCTTAAATTTAGCCAAATACGGAGGATTGGTGGCTTTGTTTGGGTTTGCATTATTTGTGTACACTTCAAATGTAACAGGCGGAATGCTCGAAAATAGGTATGCCAACAAAAATGCTGCGGGAGCCACAAAATCTGATTTCACCACCGGAAGGGGCACGTTATTTATTAGTGAGATGAGCGCTTTTATGGAGCATCCATTTTTTGGTATTGGCGTTGGTGGCGGAAAATTTTACCGAATGGAAGAATTGGAAATTCAGGCAGCTTCCCACAATGAAATGAGCCGTTTAATTGCAGAACACGGATTGATAGGTATTGTGGCGCTTTTTTTGCTGATTATGGTCCCAATTCGACATATGTTTAAACAACCTTATTTGGCACGGGCGTTTTTAGCCTCTTTTTTAATATTTTGGTTTTTAACCATCAACCATTCCGCTATGCGAATCGCATTTCCTGGTTTTATATACGGATTGAGTGTTGCAATTATTGTGTTTAACGAAAAGGAAGATGAAGATGAGTAGTTATGATTTACGATTTACAATTTTTGAATTACGAATTTTAAACCCGAAATCTGAGAAATAAAATTTGAAAAAAATAATCTACATAGGTAACAACCTGTCTGAAAAGTCAAACTACCATTCTGCAATGGCTTCTTTAACCAGGCTTTTGCAAAGAGAAGGGCATTCGGTTATTTGTGCTTCTGACAAAACCAATAAAATTTTTCGTTTGTTGGCAATGTGTTTTACCATCATAAAGCTCAGAAAAACTACTGATTTGGTGCTGATTGACACTTTTAGCACCTCAAACTTTTATTATGCATTGATGACCTCGCAATTGTCAAGAATTTTTTCTTTGAAATACATTACCATCCTTCACGGCGGAAATCTGCCAAAAAGATTGAAATATTCCGAATATTTTTCAGCATTGATTTTTAAATATGCGAAAAAAAATGTGAGTCCGTCTTTGTATTTGGCACACGAATTCAAGAATTACAATTATGAAACGATGTACATTCCCAACAGCATTCCCATTGCCGAAATTCCTTTTAAATTGCGCACAGTGATTGGACCAAAATTGTTGTGGGTGAGGGCTTTTGACAAAATATACAATCCGCTGATGGCGGTTAAAGTGCTTGCCTTGTTAAAAGAAACCCTTAAAAATGCAAGTTTGTGTATGGTGGGACCCGACAAGGACGGTTCATTGGGCGAAGCAAAAGACCTGGCAAAACAGTTGGGCGTGGCTGAAAGCCTTACCTTTACGGGCGTGTTGCCAAAAGCGCAATGGCACCAAATGTCGGGAAACTATGATATTTTTATCAATACCACCAATATTGACAATATGCCGGTGAGCATTATAGAGGCGATGGCCTTGGGTTTGCCCATCGTTTCCACCAATGCGGGCGGATTGCCGTATTTGATAGAAAATGGGGTGGACGGAATTTTAATTCCTGTGAAAGAGGAAAGGAAAATGACCGAAGCCATTATAAGCTTGCTCAACAATCCTGAAAAAGCGGCAGTATTATCCATAAATGCCCGTGAAAAGGCGGAAAAGTTCGATGAAAGCTGGGTGAAAACACAATGGGTTAAATTGTTGGAGAATGTTTAAAAGAATCTATAAAATAGGCGAACGCTTGCGGAATCCTTCCATTGCAACTTGGCTTCCTTTTCTGAAAGCATCGGAAACCTGGTCTTTGGATTCACTGGAAGCCTATCAATTAAAAAAACTGCAGGAATTGGTGGCGGTTGCTTATGCAAATTCAGCGCATTATAAAAACATTTTTGATGCATTGGGATTGAAGCCTGCCGACATCCAATCGCTGGAAGATCTTAAAAAGCTGCCAATAATTTCCAAAAAGGAGTTGCTGAATGATAACAAAGAAATTCATAGCAACCTTCAATTTAAAAAACATTTTCAGGCAAATACTTCAGGAACATCGGGAGAATCTTTAAAATTCAAGCGGGAAGAATCGGCCGACTCATTCAATCGAGCGTCAATTTATAGAGGATATTCCTGGTACAACGTAAAACCTTGGGAGCTTAACGGTTATTTTTGGGGCTATAATTTTTCAGAAATGGCGATGCTTAAAATACGGATTTTGGACAGTTTGCAAAATCGTTTCAGGATATTCAATTACAGAAAAGAATCCATCGATTTTTTTGTAAGAAAACTTAAAAATGCCAAATACCTGCACGGCTATGCTTCGATGGTTTATGAAACCGCAAAAATAATCAACAGCCAAAATTTGGATAAACCTTTAAGCTTAAAAATGGTTAAAGGCACTTCAGAAAAAATATTTGAATCCTACCAGGAAGAAATTCAAAAGGCATTTGGGCGAAGAATGATTAGTGAATATGGGGCCGCAGAAACTGGAATTATTGCATTTGAATGCCCAAAAGGAAATATGCACCTCAATATGGAAGGGGTGATTGTGGAAGAAATTGACCTTGAAATTGTGGTCACCAATTTACAAATGCAAGCATTCCCAATTATTCGTTATCAATTGGGCGATTATATCAAGTTGGCACCAAAAACTGAAACCTGTGAATGCGGTATGCAACACGCCATCATTGAAGAGGTTACAGGACGAATAGGCCAGACTGTTTATGGAAAACACCATACATATCCGAGTTTGTATTTTTATTATATCTTTAAAAATTTAGCGTCAAAACAATCGTTATTGTTAACCTATCAAGTGGTTCAAAATGAAAAAGGAATATTAAATTTTTTGATTGAACAGCATTTGGACAGCAAGCAATTGTTACATTTGGAAAATGAAATTGCCGTTTATTTTAAAGAAGATATGGAATTTACGATTGAACATTCTAAAAATATAACAGCCCAACACAAAAAGCTAAAAAGTTTTATTTCTAATATTGCCTAAATGATTCCACTGGTATCCATCATAACGCCTTGTTTCAATGCGGAAGAATTTATTGCAAAAACCATTTTGTCTGTGCAAAATCAGTCATTTGAAAATTGGGAATGGTTTATTATGGATGATTTTTCGACAGACAATTCTGTTTCCATTATTGCGGAATATGCTAAGAATGATAACCGAATTAAACTCTTGCCGCTTAAAAATAACTCAGGAGCAGCAATTGCAAGGAATATGGGAATTGCATTGGCCAAAGGAATATATATGACTTTTATTGATGCTGATGACGTGTGGAAACCTCAATTTTTAGCGGAGAATATCGCCAGAATCGCGCAAAGTGAAGGTTTTTTATGCGCCTCTTATGAAATGTATGACACAACGCTTACCCAAAAATTAGGGAAATTAATCGTTCCTCAATATGCGACCTATTCGGATATTTTAAAAACGAATACCATCAGTTGTTTAACGGCATTTATAGATATTTCACGTTTGGGAAAGGAGTTTATGCCCGAAATAAAATATAGGCAGGATATGGGTTTGTGGTTAAAATACCTAAGAAAAATAAATAGGGTGGAAGGCATTCCTCAAATTTTGGCCATTTATAGAATTCGAAAGAAATCGCTTTCCAACAATAAAATAAATTTGTTGAAATACCAATGGATTTTTTACCGAGAGGTTGAAAATTTATCATTATTCAAGTCGTCTTATTATTTTGGCATTTGGATGTATTATGGGGCGAAAAAATATTGGATGATTAAAAGTTAATCTAACACCTTTGGATTTAGCGTTAAATATTAATAGACGAAAAAGGATCCGATTATAAAGGTTAATGGCCTATTTTTTAAGCTGCTTATGACTGTTTTACTGGATCATAACTTTTTTAACTCCTAGCATTCCAAACTTTAGGCAAATAAGTACTTTTTTAAATTATTAGACTCTAATAATAAAATGTTGTTTTTCTTGTTCTTTTCTGAAAAAAATCAATCCCCAAAAATAGGTATCGATGGTGATGGTTACTTTTGGATGAATTTTTATTTCCTCCCAAGCCAGATGCATTTCAGGTGACCAATGGATGTCGTCAAAAATAAAAATGGAATTGTTATTTACTGTTTCGAGGCATTGATTGAAATAGTTGAGCGTTGCTTCCTTTTGATGATTTCCATCGAAATAAATTAAATCGAATTGTCTATTCTTTAAAACATTAGAAAGTGTTTCATTGAAATTTCCAACAACCAGCTCAATATTGTTTAAATGGTTTTGGCTGAACAATCCTATCGCCACTTCCGCAGTTTTTTTGCAGCCTTCAAGCGTCACAATTTGTGCATCAGGGTTTCCGATGCTTAAAACGGAGGTTCCCAATCCGACGGAAGTTCCTATTTCTAAAATGTTGTTCATATTAAAATAGTCAGCCATCCGAAGCAGAAGTGCTGCTTTTTTTTGGGTGATGCCCGCTATTTTTGCAATATCAGACACTTTCCGCACGTTACTTTTAAAAACCGATGATCCTTTGCCGTAATCGGTAATATTTATACTGTTTTGATTTGAAAATAACAACTTTTGAATTTTTTTAAATGTTGCTATTTTCGAAGGATTTGTTGGCGCATTAAAACAATTGGTCACCAAATCATAAATAAAAGGGGAGTGCACGCCGTGCTTATTTGTTGAAGCCCATAAAAATAAGAAAAATGACCTAATTTTAAACCAAACCATAACAATTCAATTTTAATGCGAAAATAGTTGAAAAATTATTTTAATACGCTATTTAAAATTATATTTGTCATAGCCTGACTAAATATTTATGAAGAAATTTTTTTTATACGCGGTAGTTTTAAGTCTGCTATCGTCCTGTATTTCAACGAAGCAAGTGACTTCATTTCAAGGAGAACCGATCAGCAAATCGGAAATAACAAAACTTAACAGCGAACCGTATCGCTTACAGGTAAATGACATTTTATACATCGATATTAAAGCCGAAAACCAGGAATTGGTGACACTTTTTAAAAACAGCGCAGCAGGCGGCGGAGGTGCGGGCGGACTTTATTATAGCGGTTATACAATTGACAGTCACGGAAATATCAGAATTCCTTATATTGGAGAAGTCAATGTTTTGGGCTATACCGAAAAGGAAACCAGAGAAAAATTGGAAGTGGAACTGGGCAAGTTTTTAAAGAATCCCGAAACTGTTTTTGTGACAGTAAAATTGGGAGGCATAAACTTTATTGTTACCGGTGAAGTTGGTTCGCCCGGAACAAAAAACTTGGCGCAAAATCAGGTTTCCATTATAGATGCGATCGCCAATTCAGGGGAAATATCAACTTATGGGGATCGTGAAAATGTATTGATTATCAGAAAATCGCTTGACGGAGTTAAAAAATACAAGATAAATATGAATGAAATGGCCATATTTGAATCGGAAAATTTTTATATTCAACCCAATGACATTATTTATGTAGCGCCGTTGAAACAAAAATCCTGGGGTATTGGAACTACGGGATTGCAGGCATTTACTACCGTTGTTTCGGTATTGTCTTTTGTGGTAACTTCTGTATTGTTAGTTAAAAATTTATAATATTTTATGGATCATAAATTTAAATTTATTGAAAATCCAAGTGAGCAAATCTCAAATATTAAAGATTATTTATTTCGAATTTTAGCCAATTGGAAATGGTTTGTTGCAACAATTGCCATTGCGCTTGCTATTGCCTATTACATCAATATTTCCACACAACGAATTTACGGATTAAAAACAACCATTGCCGTAAACGAAAAACAAAATCCGCTTTTTTCATCAGGAACAAATATTGCTTTTAACTGGGGCGGTGTGAGCGACAAAGTTGAATCCATCAGGAAAGCGTTAACTTCCCGATCCCATAATGAAAAAGTGATCAGCAGGCTTAATTTTTATGTTGATTATTTAAAAGACGGGCGTTTTAGAACTGAAGATGTTTATGGCGACACCCCATTTAAAGTCATATTGCAGCCCAATCAGTACCAATTGCTGAATACCTTCATAAAAATTGATTTTTTGGATGATGATCGTTTTGAACTTTCAATCGATTTTAATGAAAAAGGAAATTACACATTGAACAACTATAAAGACGATACAAAAATTGATTTTGAGGGTCCTAAAAAACGTTTTTCAAAAGTATTTTCAATTGATGAATATATCAATCTACCGTTTTTAAAAGCCCAGATTGAAAGAAAAAATGACGCAAAAAATTTAAAAGGCCAATATTATTATATTCAGATGCGAACTATTGACCAGGTGGCGGGTGAATATCAAAATGTAAGGGCGACCGGACTTACAGGCACTTCTTTAATTGAATTGAGTTTGTCTGGCCCAAATAAAAACAGGCTGGTTGACTATTTGAATGAAACGGTGATTGTTTTGGCTGAGCACGAATTGGAGGAAAAAACAAATTATGCCCGAAGCACTAAAGAATTTATTGACGCACAGTTTAGGAATACTTCAGACAGTTTAAAATTAATTGAAGACAAAATTGGAAAGTATAAACAGGAAAATGATATTTACCAATTATCGGCTGAAGGCGGTGAAATATTTTCCCAAACACTCAGTTTGGATAAAATGCAAGAGCAGTTGGGAGACCGAATCGCGTATTTCAACAATTTGGAAAACTACATTAAAACCCATACAAATTTCACCAATATTCCTGCGCCAGCCATTATCAATATTGAAGATGGCTCCATTTCAGGAATGGTTGGGAAATTAACGGAACTTTCCATCAAAAAGGACAAATTATCAAAAGAAGTTACGCCAAATCATCCAACATTAATTACGGTTGAGCAAGAAGTTGAAACCACAAGAAATGTATTGCTTGAAAATCTTTCTTCCTTAAAAAAAGAAACTGCAATTACGCTGAATAACAGCAGAAATCGCCTAAGCAACTATAATTTTGAGTTAAACAAGCTGCCGGGCAAAGAACAGAAATTATTGAATTTTCAACGAAAATACAGTTTAACCGAATCAAATTATGTTTTCCTGATGCAAAAGCGTTACGAAGCCGATATTGCAATTGCTTCAACGGTTTCGGATATTTCGGTATTGGATACCGCAAAAGATACCGGACAAGGCTCCATCTTGCCGAGAAAAGAGTTTAATTATATGGTGGCCTTATTGTTGGGGACCATCTTGCCATTATTTTTGATTATTGCCAAAGAATTATTGGATACCCGAATCCACTCGACTGAAGATATTGAAAAAATTTCGCCAATCCCAGTTTTGGGGGTGGTGGGAAATAATGGCACCGACAGTAATTTGGCGGTATTTGCCAAACCGAAATCAGGCGTTTCCGAATCATTTAGGGCATTGCGTTCTAACATCCAATTTTTATTCACAAGAAGCACAAAAGACAAGTGTAAAACAATTATTGTGACTTCATCTGTCAGTGGAGAAGGAAAAACATTTGTGTCAATGAATATGGCTACGGTTTTTGCTTTGGGAGGCAAAAAAACAATTTTGGTTGGTTTGGATTTACGCAAACCGAAAATTTTTGAAGATTTTGAAATTTCCAATAAGAAAGGAGTGGTAAATTATTTAATAGGCGAAGAAAATATAGCGGCGATTATCAAAAAAACCAAAATCCCCAATCTCGATGTCATTATTGCCGGACCGGTACCGCCAAATCCTTCAGAATTATTGATAGGTTCTGCAACTGAAGAATTGTTGGCTAATTTAAAAGAAAATTACGATTATATTATTTTAGACACGCCACCAATCGGATTGGTGAGTGATGCTGTTGAGTTGTTGAAATATGCCGATTCTACCTTATATGTTATCAGACAAAACTATTCCCAAAAGGGAATGCTTAAAATGATTAACGAAAAATATATTAAAGAAGAAATTACCAACATCAGTATTGTATTGAACGATTTTACAATGAAATTGCGTTATGGCGCTTATGGTAATGGTTATGGCTACGGTTACGGCTACGGAAAATATGCCAATGGTTATGGTGGCGATGATATGATCCCTAAATCTTTTATTAAAAACATTTTCAAAAGAAAAAAGGAATAAATTGAAATTGGCAATTGACTATGTAAGATTCGTACAGCCATTTTTACCTGTCCGATAAAACAAAAAATATTAAGAATACATCTGATCCCTTAATTCCTTAATTTTTGGATCTTCCAAATACTCATCAAATGTTGAATATCGATCTATGATTCCGTTTGGCGTAATTTCTATAATTCTGTTGGCAACAGTTTGCGCAAATTCGTGGTCGTGGGTGGTGAAGATTACCGTTTCTTTATAATTTTTCAGGGAATTGTTAAAAGCTTGGATGGATTCTAAGTCTAAATGGTTGGTAGGTTCATCCAACATCAATACATTGGCCCTTACCATCATCATTCTCGATAGCATACATCTTACCTTTTCGCCACCCGAAAGCACATTGCATTTTTTTAATGCTTCTTCGCCGCTAAAAATCATCTTTCCTAAAAATCCGCGTAAATAAACTTCTTCTCTTTCTTCTTCGGTTTTGGCATACTGACGCAGCCAATCAACCAAATTGAGGTTTGGATTGGTAAAAAATTCCGAATTGTCCAAAGGCAAATAAGATTGGTTCGTGGTTACGCCCCATTGAAATTTACCTGAATCTGGTTTTTCACTTCCGTATAAAATTTCATAAAAAGTAGTCACGGCTCTTGAATTTCTGGAAATCAAAGCCACTTTATCCCCTTTATTCAAAATAAAGCTGATATCTTTAAACAACACGCCATCTTCAGCAGATTTTGACAAATGTTCTACGTTGAGAATTTGGTCTCCGGCTTCTCTTTCCAATTCAAAAATAATGGCCGGATATCTTCTGCTTGAAGGTTTTATTTCATCAACATTCAGCTTTTCAATCATTTTTTTGCGGCTGGTTGCTTGTTTTGATTTTGCAACGTTGGCAGAGAAACGACGGATAAATTCTTCCAATTCTTTCTTCTTGTCTTCGGCTTTTTTGCTTTGCTGTGCTCTTTGACGGGCTGCCAATTGGCTCGATTCATACCAAAAAGAGTAGTTCCCCGAGTAATGGTTTATTTTTCCGAAATCAATATCCGAAATATGGGTACAAACGGCATCTAAAAAGTGACGGTCGTGCGATACCACAATCACGGTATTGTCATAATTTGCCAAAAAGTTCTCCAGCCAGCCAATGGTTTCAAAATCCAAATCGTTGGTAGGCTCATCCATAATCAATACATCTGGGTTGCCAAACAAAGCCTGCGCCAATAAAATTCGCAATTTTGTTTTTCCGTCTATGTCTCCCATTAAGGAATAATGTAAATCTTCTTTAATTCCTAAAGATGACAACAAAGTTGCCGCACCGCTTTCAGCGTTCCAACCGCCCATTTCCTCAAAATCACCGCCCAATTCACCAGCTTTTATGCCGTCTGCTTCAGAAAAATCCTCTTTTGCATAAATGGCATCCAATTCTTTTTTAAGGTCGAATAATTTTTTATTGCCCATCATCACCGTATCCAG
Organism: Lutibacter sp.; assembly: GCA_003516285.1. Lineage (GTDB taxonomy): Bacteria > Bacteroidota > Bacteroidia > Flavobacteriales > Flavobacteriaceae > Lutibacter. The sequence goes on from DPCK01000114.1 coordinate 19,558, forward strand.
CACCTGATATTCATCAAAGGCAAAGTGATCTTGGGAAAGCACAGACATCCGCTTGCCTTTATCTAAAATTACTTGTCCTGCTGTCGGGTCAATTTTGCCTGAAATGATTTTTAGAAATGTTGATTTTCCTGAACCATTGGCGCCAATAATTCCGTAGCAGTTTCCAACGGTAAACTTGGTGTTTACATCGTCGAATAAAATACGTTTGCCGAATTGAACTGATAAATTTGATACTGAAAGCATTGTGAATGGTGTTTTTAAATTTTTTGCAAAAGTAGTGAAATAGATCTATAAAAAAAACAGCAAACCAAAAGTTAATTTTTGCGCTTCAGTTGTTTTGCTGCCACATTTAACAACTCATTAACTAACGGGGCATTTAGATGTGTGTATTTTTGTTTGAATTAATCTTTTATGAAATAAGTTTAACAAGCATTAGGCACAAACGTGAATGATGGTAAGAAGATGATACTTGTTGGCAGGTATAACCTATAAAAAAGAAAAACAGTAATAAATGAAATACATAATTGTTGGCATATTGGTGTTTTTAATGCTGGGTTGTAAAAAAACCGGAGAGCGAAACGTTACTTATTTTGGCGGACAAATTATCAATCCGGAAACCAACTATGTGTTGCTTTTAAAAGATGAAAAAGTTTTAGATACTTTGTTGCTTGACGAAAATAACCAATTTTTAAAGAAAATTTCATCACTGCAGGAAGGTTTGTACACTTTTAAGCACGGAAATGAATTTCAATATATTTATTTAGCGCCATCAGACAGTGTTTTGGTCCGGCTGAATACGTGGGATTTTGACCAATCACTGGTGTTTAGCGGTAAAGGAAGCGCAAAAAATGAATTTTTAATCAATTTATTTTTACAAAATGAAAAGGAGGAAAATATGATGTACCAAAATTTTGATTTGAATGAACAAGATTTTCAAGCTAAAATTGATTCACTTTCAAATGATAGATTTGCCATTTACAATGATTTTTTCGCCACTGAAGGTACTGTTCCGAAAGGATTTAAAAAATTGGCAAATATTGCGATTTATTTTCCTTTATACAGATTGAAAGAAATTTACCCCATTTTTTATAAAAGTGTATACAATCTGGAAGAATTTCCGGAAGTTTCCGATTCTTTTTATGATTTTAGAAATGAATTAAGTTTAAATGAAGAAAATTTGGTTTCATTTTATCCTTATCAAAACTATGTGGTGAGCTATTTATACAATATCAGTTATCAGCTTAAAGAAAGTGACAGCATCAAAAATGATCTGACTGTTAATATGTTAAACGCGATTAATGAACATATAAAAGCGGAATCATTTAAAAATTTGTTGTTAAAAAGAATTTTAATCAACGATTTTTTAAAAAGTGAATCGGCGTGCCACATCAATGAAGAGGCGCTGCAACTGTTTTTGGCAAATTGCACCAATAAAGAGGATGTTGAACTGGTGAATAATTTGGTGAATGATTGTAAATATATTCCACTTGATGAGCCACTCCAAGATTTTGAAATTGTTTCTTATAAAAACGTTTCTGCAACCATCAATGAGCTCATTAAAAATAAAGATGCAGTAATTTACTTTTGGTCTGCAGCCTATATGTCTGTCGATTATTTGGTAAGTCGCATAAAATTTCTGGAGAATAAGTATCCTCATTTGTTGTTTATTGGCATCAATATGCAAACTTCACCACAAGATTTAGACTTGGAGTCCAGCGTTAAATTGCGCAACATTCCCAATCAATATTTATTGCCGAAAGACAGTGATGCACATAAATATTTAAGCAGCAAATATCCTCGCACCATTTTAATCGACCATTTGGGAATGGTTAAAAATGGATTTATCAATTTAGATTCCAAAAAATTGGATTCGGAATTGGAAAAATTAAATCTTAATGAATAGTTAGACGGTTATGTAAAATTATTACTCCACCCTTTTAATCAACGCCATATAAAAGCCATCAAAACCTGATTTGGCAGGTGAAACTTTATGTTCCTTTTCAAATATAAATTCCGGGTGATTTTTCAAAAAACTATGCACCTGTTTTTCATTTTCAGAAGGAAAAATAGAACAAGTTGCATACACTAATTTTCCGCCTGGTTTTACCAACTGTGAATAATTTTCTAAAATTTCTTCCTGAGTTTTAATGATATTTTCCACAAATTCGGGTTCCAATTTCCATTTGCTATCGGGATTCCGTCTCAAAACGCCAATGCCACTGCAAGGTGCATCAATCAGAACACGATCTGCNNGTGCAATGATTTTCCGCCGGCGCCGGCGCAAGTGTCGATTACCCTCATTCCCGGTTTTACGTCTAAATATTCCGCAACCAGTTGAGATGAGGCATCCTGCACTTCAAAAAAGCCCAATTTAAAACATTCGGTTTTAAAAACATTGGCACGTTCCACCAATTTTAAGGCATTGGTATAACCCTGAATAAATTCCGTTTCAATGCCTTCATCCATCAATTT
>DPCK01000144.1 GCA_003516285.1 Lutibacter sp.
ATTGTGTTCATTTTAGGTAAATTAGAAACCTCAAATTTACCACAATTTTCTTGGCAGTTCCTGAAGTTTGTTTCTTAATGTTTTTGGTGATCATATCATCATAAAAAATAATGGTTAAAGGCGAAAACTTTTAATTAATTGCCATAAATTTGTTACCTATTAAAATAAAAAATGGATTATGTCTGATACAATTGAAAGAATAAAATGTTTGATTATTGGTTCTGGACCTGCAGGATATACCGCTGCAATTTATGCCGCAAGAGCCGATTTAAAACCTGTGATGTATACGGGAATGCAAATGGGCGGACAATTGACCACCACCACGGAAGTTGATAATTTTCCCGGTTACCCTGACGGTACCGATGGAACGGCGATGATGGAAGATTTAAAAAAACAAGCCGAACGCTTTGGAACTGAAGTCAGATTTGGGATGGTAACCAGCGTGGATTTCAGCAAAGAAGTTGGCGGAATTCACAAAGTTACGGTGGATGAATCTATTCAGATTGAAGCAAATACAGTCATTATTTCAACGGGAGCAACCGCCAAATATTTAGGATTAGAAAGTGAGCAACGTTTAATTGGCGGAGGCGTTTCTGCCTGTGCAACCTGTGACGGATTTTTCTATAAAGGTCAGGAAGTTGTGGTTGTTGGCGCCGGTGATACGGCTGCCGAAGAAGCTACTTATTTGGCCAACCTATGTAAAAAAGTGACTATTTTAGTGCGTAAAGATTTTATGCGCGCATCAAAAGCTATGCAACACAGGGTTGATAAAACCGCCAATATTGAAGTGAAGTACAATACCGAAATTGAAGAGGTTTTAGGCGAAAAGGTGGTTGAAGGCGTTCGCGTTGTGAATAACAAAACAGGAAAAAAAGATGTTATCAAAATAACGGGCGTTTTTATCGCCATTGGGCACGTGCCAAATACTGATATCTTTAAAGGTGTTTTGGATATGGATGAAACCGGTTATTTAATCACAAAAGGAAAATCGACCAAAACCAATTTACCAGGTGTTTTTGCAGCTGGCGATGTACAAGACAAGGAATACAGGCAGGCAGTTACCGCTGCCGGCACTGGCTGTATGGCCGCTTTGGATGCCGAGCGTTATTTGGGGTCGTTGAATTAATACACTTGAATGATAAAGAAAAGCCTAAAATTATTAAATTAGGCTTTTTTTTAGCCTTAAATTGTTGCAATCGTTTTCGTAAATAGAAGCGCAAATAGTAGGAATTGAACCTAATAAGTATTTAATTTTGCCTAATAAATTGAGGTTATGAGTTTGTTTTCAAATAGCTATTTTGTTTTATTTCTGATTATTTTAATTGGATTTATTATTGGTCGGATTAAAATTAAAGGAATTTCTTTGGATGTGTCTGCCGTAATTTTTGTGGCCTTATTTTTTGGCCATTACGGAGTGGTGGTTCCTATAGATTTTCAATATATTGGTTTGGTGCTGTTCATTTTTACTATTGGAATCCAGGCCGGACCCAGTTTTTTTGAATCGTTTAAAAGGAACGGACGCGAATTGGCAATTTTGGCAACTTTGCTCATTCTTAGTGCGGGTTTACTCACTTTTTTATTGTCTTATTTTTTAGGCGTCGACAAAAATTTGGCTATCGGACTTTTGAATGGCGCATTAACCAGTACACCCGGTTTGGCAACAGCCATTGACATTACGGGTTCTCCTTTGGCATCCATCGGTTATGGTATCGGTTATCCGTTCGGGGTTATTGGGGTTATTCTTTTTGTGAATTTTTTACCCAGAATCCTGCGTATAAACATAAAAGAGCAAGAAAAAATATATAATTCTGAGATGACGGCTCAATATCCAGAAATTTTGGCCAAACATTTTGTGGTTGAAAATGAAAATGTGATAGGCAAAAGCTTGGGCGATTTAAACATTCGTTTTATGACCAAAGCAGTGATTTCCAGGATTATGCATCAAAATACTGTTATTATTCCTGATGCTGAAATTATTTTACAAAAAGGGGATACTATTAGAGCGGTTGGTTCAAACGAAGCTTTGGAAAGAGTTAAACTTTTGGTTGGCGCTGAAACAAAAAAAGAAATTCCGTTAGACACGAAATATGATGTTCGATCTATTTTGGTGACCAATAAAGAAGTGGTTAAAAAAACATTGGGACAGCTTCAAATTTTAGGAAACTATAATGCAACAATTACCCGTGTTAGGCGATCAGGAATTGATATTTCTCCAAGTCCGTCCTTAAAATTGCAGTTTGGAGACAAGTTAATTGTAATTTGCACCAAAGAAAATATGTCGGAAGTGAGCCGTATTTTTGGTGACGACAAACTTTCAAGTACCGATTTTTTACCAATCGCAGCTGGAATTATTCTGGGGATTTTAGTAGGAAAAATGAGTATCAATTTTGGTGATTTTTCCTTCGGATTGGGATTAACCGGAGGTATTTTACTTGTGGCGCTTATTTTGGGCCGAACCGGGAAAACCGGACCGATTATGTGGACAATGACCGGTGAGGCAAATCAAATTTTGAGACAGTTTGGATTGCTGTTCTTTTTGGCTGCAGTTGGCACAAGCGCAGGTTCACATCTTGAAAGCACTTTTCAGCAATACGGTATTGAATTATTTGTTTATGGCGCAATTATTACGTTGATTCCTATGATTATTACCACGATAGCTGCCCGATATTTCTATAAAATAAACTTGCTTGTTTTGCTTGGGACTTTAACCGGAAGTATGACAAGCACGCCTGGATTGGCTGCAACAGACACGATGGTTGATTCGGATGCGCCTGCAATTGCGTATGCCACGGTTTATCCGATTGCAATGGTGTTATTGATTATTGTGGTGCAGATTTTAAGTTTGATTTAAAGAAAAATTTAGACCGATCCCGATAGCAATCGGGACAGAAGGCGGAAATTAAAAGTCTAAAGTTGAAATCTGAAAAATCATAATTCAAAAATCTTAAATTGTAAATCATATACTGCGTTAGGGATTGCAGCGGAAATACTTTTTTGATTTGCCTATTCGGCGAAGTAAAAAAGATTGTAGCGAAAAGCCCGACCCGCCAGTTTGCGGGGAACGCCCACCAAAAAGGTCGTCAGGTCCAAAATATTATTTTTACTTTTGCTAAATTATTGTCTTTTAAAAAGGCCAGCCTTGTCAAAAAACTCGGTCAAAGTAATTTTAGGATTAGAATACAAATAAACTTCCCCTGAATTTTTTATCGATAAATCTATAGTTTCAGTGGCATTTACGTTGGCGCTGGAATTGTTTGAAGTCTGTACCTTGGCGGATGCGGCTTTAAAATCTTTTCCTTTAAAAGCGCTGTTGTGCAAAGTTTCCAGCTCTAAGCTGGCAGTGCTTCCGCTTAAATTAACGGTAGCCTTGTCCAATGTGTGAATAATCATATTTTTGGTGTCAATAATTCCTTTTAAATTGCTGTATTCTTCAGCAACAATTAAAGCGTCATCACATAAAATTTCCACATCCAAATTACTTGTTTTTTTGGCGTTTATTTGAACAATTTTAGAACTCAGTTTTAATTTGAAATCTGAATCGTCAAAGGCATTTATGGTTAACGCATCTATTCTCAGGGAATTGTTCGATTTTACACTGGCATTGTTATAGGCATAAATTTCAGTGATATCTTTATTTATCTTAACGTGAACGGTTAATTCCTTTGCGCGCACGATTTTTGCGCTCGTTTTTATAATAAGTGCCCCATTGTTAATTTCTGTAGTTACGGCGTATATTACATTTGAATCAGCTTCAACACTAACGGATTGTTCATCGCTATAAACCAACAAAACAGTCACGTCATCTATCACTTCAATCTTGGTAAATGCGGAAAGATTTCGATTTTCAGTGGTAACATCTTTGTTTCCTATTAATTTTTCCTGTGCATTTATTGCAGAGAAAATAAGCAAAAATGAAATTAGAATTTGTGTTTTAACTGTTTTCATTGAAATGTTTTCAACAAAAATACACAAAATAAATTTTACATTTAATTTGCGTATTTAAAAATCTATGCTAAATTTGCCAAATAATGAACCTGAAAAATACAAATACTAATTGGTGGTGGAACTCTCTTAATTTATAAGCGAGCCAGAACTGCTATATTTCTATTTAAAATATATAACAAAAGGACTTATCTCGCGATAAGTCCTTTTTTATTTGAACAAAATAAACGATGTAATGAAAGAATTAAAATTTAAGACTATTTCTAAAACGCTGTTGGCAGATACCATAACGCCGGTTGGAATGTATTCGAAAATTAGGGACAAATATGCCAACAGTTTGCTGTTGGAAAGTTCTGATTATCACAGCAAAGAGGAAAGTTTTACCTTTATTTGCGCCGAACCTATTGTAACGCTGAAGGCTGATAACAATATATTTACCTACCATTATAAAAACAAGGAACTTGAACGCCAGAAAATAAATCGCGATTTTTATCCGATTTTTGAAAGCTATACCGATACGGTAAAAGCGGATTGCGATGCTACCATCAAAGGTTTCAACGGATTTTATGGTTATATTTCATACAACGCCATTCAGTATTTTGAAACGATAAAATTGAATGCAAAAAAAGCGGCTTCTGAAATTCCCGATTTTCAGTTTAGCTTTTTCAAGTTCATCATCGCCATCAATCATTTTAACAATGAGCTGATTTTGATTGAAAATATGGAAGAAGGCGAGGAATCGAGAATTCACGAAATTGAAACGTTGATAAATGCCAGAACTTACGGATTGTATCATTTTGAAACCGCCGGTGAAGAATCTTCAAATTGTACGGATGCCGATTTTAAAAATTACGTGGTAAAAGCAAAAGAGCATTGCAAACGCGGTGATGTTTTTCAATTGGTGTTGTCGCGTCAGTTTCAACAGTCATTTACGGGCGATGAATTCAATGTTTACCGTGCTTTGCGTTCTATAAATCCGTCACCGTATTTGTTTTATTTCGATTACGGAAGTTTTAAGTTGATGGGTTCTTCACCAGAAGCGCAAATTAAAATTGACGAAGAAAAAGCCATCATCAACCCGATTGCGGGAACTTTTAAGCGCACCGGAATTATGGCTCAGGATATTTTATTGGGCGAAAAATTGTCGAAAGACAAAAAGGAAAATGCCGAACACGTGATGTTGGTCGATTTGGCCCGAAACGATTTAAGCAAACACGCAAGCAACGTAAGTGTTGAAGTTTTTAAAGAAGTGCAATATTTTAGCCACGTGATTCATCTGGTATCAACCGTTCAGGGAAAACCTATCGGGAAAGCCATTGAAATTGTGGGCGACACGTTTCCTGCGGGAACGTTAAGTGGCGCGCCAAAGTTTAAGGCGATGGAATTAATAGACAAGTATGAAAACCAGACCCGCGGATTTTACGGCGGTGCGGTCGGATTTATTGGTTTAAACAATACGGTGAATTTGGCCATTGCCATTCGTTCTTTTGTGAGCAAAAACAACACTTTGTTTTATCAGGCAGGTGCGGGAATTGTCATCAATTCAACCGAAGAAGGAGAATTACAGGAAGTAAACAACAAATTAGCGGCCTTAAAAAAGGCGGTTATTTTGGCAGAAAAAATTTAAAACATGAAAATTATAATTATAGATAATTACGATTCATTTACCTACAATTTGGTGCATTTGGTGGAAAGTATTACGGGCGAATATCCCGCGGTTTTCAGGAATGATGAAATTACGGTTTCAGCAGTGGGCGCATATGATCTCATTATGCTTTCTCCCGGACCCGGAATTCCGGATGAAGCGGGCATTTTAAAGGAAGTGATTAAAACCTATGCGGCCACAAAACCCATTTTTGGCGTTTGTTTGGGCTTGCAGGCCATCACCGAAGTTTTTGGCGGTTCGCTGGAAAACTTGGAGAATGTTTTTCACGGCGTTGCAACCACGATGAAAGTTATAAGTCCGGATGCAANNTATCATTCCTGGATCGCTTCATTAAGTGATTTTCCCGAAGAATTGGAAATTACTGCGGTTGATGAATTTGGATCGGTGATGTCTTTGCAGCATAAAAAGTACAATATTTGTGCGGTTCAATACCATCCTGAATCTATTTTAACGCCCATTGGCGAACAAATTGTAAGAAATTTTATAGAGGCAAATTCATAATGAAAACGATATTAAGCAAATTAATTGAACAGCAATATTTAACAAAAGCGGAAGCCAGTGAAGTGCTTGTGCAAATAGCGAATAACAGCTACAATGCTTCGCAAATGGCATCTTTTTTAACCGTTTTTATGATGCGGCCGATTTCTGTGGAAGAACTTTCCGGATTTCAGGAAGCGTTGCTGGATTTGGCGGTAAAAGTCGATTTGTCGGATTTTAACACCATCGATTTATGCGGAACCGGCGGTGATGGAAAAAATACGTTCAATATTTCAACCTTAACCTCATTTATTGTTGCAGGAACTGGAAATAAAGTGGCCAAACACGGAAATTACGGCGTTTCTTCCGTAAGTGGCTCTTCAAATATGCTGGAGTTTTTAGGTTATAAATTCACCAATGATGAATCCATTTTAAAACGTCAGCTAGAGCAGGCAAATATTTGTTTTTTGCATGCACCTTTGTTTCATCCGGCGATGAAAGCTGTTGGTCCGGTGAGAAAAGAACTGGGTGTGAAAACATTTTTCAATATGTTGGGGCCGTTGGTAAATCCGAGTCGGCCACAAAATCAGATGGTAGGCGTTTTCAATCTGGAAGTAGCGAGAATTTACAATTATTTGTTGCAAAAAACAGCCACAAATTACGGCATCGTATACAGTTTGGATGGCTATGACGAAATTGCCTTGACAAGCGGATTCAAATTATTTACCAAAGAAAATGAACAACTGATCACACCCGAAGAATTGGGATTGAAAAGATTGAACCAGTCGGATATCTTCGGAGGAAATACCGTAAAAGAAGCTGCCGAAATTTTCAGTTCCATCTTAAATGGCGAAGGAACCGAGGCCCAAAATAATGCAGTGTTGGCAAATGCCGCATTCGCCTTAAAAATAATTGACAAGAACAAATCGTTTGAAACCGCTTTTGAAGAAGCCAAAGATTCCTTGTTCGGATTGAAGGCAAAAGAAAGTTTGAGAAAATTGATAAATATTTAATCTTTCAATAAATAATGAACATTTTAGATAAAATAATAGCCCATAAAAAGCTGGAAGTCGCCAAATTAATGCGAGAGGTTTCCTTGGAAAAATTGGTAAAAAGTCCGAATTTTAACCGCACGCCAATTTCTTTAAGTAAAGCATTGACCGCTAAAGATTCAACCGGAATAATTGCCGAGTTTAAAAGAAAATCGCCTTCAAAAGGAATAATCAACGACAAAGCGCTTGTTGGTGAAGTGACGCAAGGTTATCTGGATGCCAATGTTGCCGCGCAATCTATTTTGACCGAAACGGAATTTTTCGGCGGAAGCATTGTCGATTTAATTCAGGCGCGAGCCGTAAACGAAACCATTCCAATTTTAAGAAAGGATTTTATTGTGGACGGATTTCAAATTGTGGAGGCAAAAGCGATTGGAGCAGACGCTATTTTGCTGATTGCGGCCTGTTTGACAAAAGAAGAATTGAAAAATTACGGCAAGTTGGCCGAAGATTTGGGAATGGAAGTGTTGTATGAAGTGCACAATCAGGAAGAATTGGATAAAATTGACTTGAATCATAAAATTATCGGCATCAACAACCGGAATCTTAAAACATTTGAAGTCGATTTAGAGCATTCTATCGCATTGATAAAAAATATTCCGGAGAATTGCATCAAAGTTTCTGAAAGCGGCATCAGCGACCCAAGAATCATTACCGGACTTAAAGAATACGGGTTTCAAGGGTTTTTAATTGGTGAAACTTTTATGAAAACGGAAAATCCGGGATTGGCTTGTCTGGAATTTATTTCTCAAATCAGGTAATATGAAGATTAAAGTTTGCGGTATGCGGGACAAAGAAAATATTTCAGGCTTATTGGCTTTGAAACCGGATTATATCGGGTTTATATTTTACGACAAATCGAAACGCTTTGTGGCCGATTTTCCCCAAATTGAAATTCCTTCAACCATCAAAAAAGTGGGCGTTTTTGTCAATGAAACCATTGAAGAAATTATAGAAAAAGCAAACAAACACACATTGGATTTTGCGCAATTGCACGGAAATGAAACGCCGGAATATTGTTCAGCATTATCAGCAAAAAATATAAAAATCATCAAAGCATTTTCTGTTGATGAAAACTTTGATTTTTCAGCAATAAAATCTTTTGAAAAGTGTGTTTCTATTTTTTTATTCGACACAAAAGGAAATAATTACGGAGGAAACGGCGTCAAATTTAATTGGGATTTGCTTCAAAATTATAAAGGAAAAATACCTTTTTTGTTGAGCGGTGGCATCAATAAAAATGACGCAGACGAAATTAAGAAAATGAAGCATCTCGCATTTTTGGGAATCGACATCAACAGCGGATTTGAATTGGAACCCGGGTTGAAAAACATCAAAGAAATTAAAGAATTTAAAAGTTTATTAATATGAGTTATTTTGTAGACAAGAAAGGTTATTACGGGGAATTTGGCGGGGCTTTTATCCCGGAAATGCTGTATCCGAATGTGAAAGAATTGGAGGATAATTA
>DPCK01000088.1 GCA_003516285.1 Lutibacter sp.
AGAAAAAAGTTTAAATGAGTTCATTGAATAAAAACCCAAAAGAGCCTTCTTTTGGGTTTTTTAATTGATGATTAAATACACAATGCCGGCAATCATAAAAATGATGACAATGATTAAATATTGCCAAACATCGGTTAAATAAGGCGAATACGTTTTCCAAAAGTTTTTAAAATAGTTCATCTTTAAATTTTGAATCTGCATTTGGTTAAATTTAGATGAATCACTATAAAATATTTATTTCCACCAACAGTAAATTAATCTTTTTAGATAGCTACAAAATTTTATTCACTAATTACATAAAACAATGAGTCTTTTCCTTTTGGTTTCAAATTTATTTATTAATTTTGTACTTTTAAACGATTATAGTCAAAATGATTAAATATTAAAAAGATGTCTTTAGAGAATACAAGGGATAAAATTTTAAGTGTGGCAAACAATTTATTTAGCAAATTTGGATTTCATAAAACCTCAATGGATGAAATTGCCAAAATTGCTAGAAAAGCAAAAGGTTCATTGTATTATCATTTTGCAAGTAAGGAGGATTTGTTTAAGGAAGTTGTATCAAATGAAATTATGAATTTAAAGAATCAATTATCTGCAATTGTCATAGACAACAAAATAAGTGCTTCAGAAAAAATTAATTCCTATTTTATTTTGCGAATGGACGTTTTGCACAATGCATCAAACTACCATGAAACCATAAAAGCCGACTTTTTTGAGCATTTTGACTTTATTGATGATTTAAGAATGGAATTGGATGTTTGGGAAAAAGAAAAAATAAAAATCATTATAGAACAAGGAATTAAAACTAATGAATTTGTTATTGAAGGTGATATTGATATTTTGTTAGATGTATATATTATGGTATTAAAAGGACTGGAAATACCATTTTTCATTCAAGATAAATATAAAAATTATGCGCCCTATTTCAATGATTTAACAAGAATATTCACAAAGGGATTAATGCCCTAATTTTTTTATATAAAACTGACTAAAAAACGTTATAAGTACATAAGTAATAATAATTATATAAATATGAATAAAAAAGCAAACGTAACAATAAGATTAAAATGGATTATTGTAATAGCCTCTTTAACTTTGGTATATAGTTGTCAGACTAAAGAAGATCAAAATAAATCAGAGAATAACAATTCAATTGCACCTGTTAAAGTAGCCGTACAAAAAGTAACAACAGGCACGTCAAGCAACAAACTGACCTATAATGGAAATGTGGTTCCGGAAACAACAATTCCTTTAAGTTTTATACTTCCGGGAACAGTAATTTCCGTAAAAGCTGAAGAAGGAGATTGGGTAAAAAAAGGCCAAATATTAGCCGAGTTAAATAACACTTCCTACAAAAACGCCTATCAGGGAACTTTGGCGACTCAAAAACAGGCGCAGGATGCTTATGACAGATTAAAAACAGTTCATGACAAAGGCAGCTTGACTGAAATAAGGTGGGAAGATGTCAAAACTAAATTAGAGCAAGCCAAATCAGCCAACCAAATTACCCTGCAAAGCCTTTCCAACACCACACTTAAAGCACCTTCCGATGGTTATATTGGAATGCGAGATATAGAAATTGGAGAAACTGCCATACCTGGGGAGGCTATATTTAATATTGTATTAATTAATGAAGTATATGTTAAAGTGTCTGTGCCGGAAAATGAAATTAACAAAATTAATAAAGAACAGGATGCAAGTATCGTAATTCCCGCTTTGGGAAGCGAAATATTTACCGGTAAAGTTGAAAAAATTGGCGTGGTGGCAAATCCCATATCAAAAACCTATGAGGTGAAAATTAAGATTGCCAATCAACAAATGAAGATTAAACCGGGAATGGCTTGTGATATTGAAATAAATATAAGTGCAACAAATGATGTCATAGCGGTTCCTTACCAATGTGTTTTAAAGGGTGATAACGGACAAAATTATGTTTACATTGTTGATTCTCAAACCAAAACCGCATCAAAAAAAGCTGTGAAATTAGGATCCTTTATCAATAATGAAATTGAAATAGTAACTGGTATTTCAATAGGTGATTTAATTGTTACAGAAGGCAAACAGAAATTATCCGATCAGGCAAAAGTAATATTTTAACAAAAGGAACCTTATTTAAAAATAGCAACAGAAAACTTACGAATGAAAAAAATAAACATTTTAGAATCGGCTATGAAGCATTACCAAATCATAGTGTCTATGGTTGTGGTGATGATGGTTTTGGGAATATTTGGAATTCTCAATATGCCAAGGAATGAGTTTCCTGAATTTACCATCCGACAGGGGATAGTTGTCGGTATTTACCCTGGGGCTACCTCTATGGAAGTTGAGGAACAGCTCACCACAAAAGTGGAAGATTACTTATTTGGGTATGAAGAAGTTAAAAAAGCAAAAACCTATTCACATTCCAAAGAGGGGATGATGATTGTTTATGTAGAGCTTAATGACAATGTTAAAAATGCGGATAAATTTTGGTCTAAACTTCGTCTTGGATTAAAAGAGTTAAAAATGGAGCTTCCTTCTGGTGTGGTTGCATTAATTGGAAGCAATGATTTTGGAGATACCGCAGCCTTGTTGATTACCATGTCATCTGAAAAGAAAAGTTACCGGGAACTTGAAGTTACCCTGGATGATTTGAAAGATGAGATTAGAAAAATAAGTTCGGTTTCCAAAATAAAAGGATATGGTACGCAAAAAGAGGAAATTTATATCTATATAAAACCGGAGAAACTCACTGAATTTAATGTTAAGCCTTCCAATATATTGGTGGCATTTAAGTTACAGGATGCCCTTAATTACTCAGGTAAATTAGATAATGGAGAGTTGGTTTTACCCATTCATATGCCTCCACGATTTGAAAATATAAAAGATCTGGAAGAACAAATAATTTATTCAGACCCACTTGGAAATGTCGTGCGGCTGAAAGATGTCGCACGTATAGAGAAACATTATGAAAAACCAGAAAATTTAATTCGCAATAACGGGAACAACTCACTTGTACTTTCGCTAGAGATGCAAAAAGGGAACAATATTGTGCAATTTGGCAAAGAAGTAACAGAAGTTCTTGACAAATTTTCTGAAAATGCTGATGATGATGTAAAATTAAATGTGATATCAAACCTGCCAGAAGTAGTGCATGAATCCATTTCCCATTTTTTGAAAGAGTTCCTGTTGGCTGTTATCGCAGTTATTATTGTAACCATGATATTATTGCCTTTTCGTGTGGCATCAGTTGCCGCAATATCTATTCCTGTTTCCGTTTTAATTACCTTGGGAATAATGCAATTGGTTGGCATTCAACTTCATATTGTAACATTGGCAGCCTTAATTACAGTTTTGGGAATGGTGGTAGACAATGCCATTGTTGTTATAGATGACCATGTTGAAAAATTAGATGAAGGTGAAACACCTTGGAATGCTGCCTGGAAATCAGCAACAGAACTTTTTATTCCTGTATTGTCTGCTACATTGGCAATTATTGCTTCGTTTTTACCATTAATGCTTTTCCTTCCTGGAATTGCAAATGATTTTGTGGGGACTTTTCCAATTACAATTGGCATTGCTTTAATTATCTCTATGTTGGTGGCTGTATTGCTTGTGCCTTTTATGAGTTATGCACTTATAAAAAAAGGGCTGCAACAAAAAAGTAAAAAACAAAAGAAAAGTGTGTTGGATCATTTACAAAATGGGTATGATAAATTACTTGAACTTACGTTTAAATACCCTAAACTAACTATACTGACCGGGGTATTGTCCATAATTTTAGGGTTGCTGTTTTTTTTAAATGTAGATCAAAAATTGTTTCCGGAAATGGAGAGAAAACAATTTGCAGTAGAAGTTTATTTGCCTGAAGGCTCTTCATTTTCAAAAACAGAAAAAGTAATTGACAGTATTGGAACCATTTTAAAAGCCGATTCAAGAATTACAAATGTGGCAAGTTTTATTGGGAATGGCTCCCCTAGATTTAATGCATTGTATGCACCACATGTACCTGCCAAAAATTATGGGCAACTTTTAGTGAACACTGTTTCCAATGAAGCAACTATTGAAGTGCTGAATGAATATAGCAAAACCCACACAGACTTTCTTCCCCAAGTTCATATTAAGTGGAAACAGT
This sequence comes from Lutibacter sp., assembly GCA_003516285.1. Taxonomy (GTDB): domain Bacteria; phylum Bacteroidota; class Bacteroidia; order Flavobacteriales; family Flavobacteriaceae; genus Lutibacter. The sequence continues at coordinate 4,118 of DPCK01000088.1, forward strand.
TGGCTCTGGAAACTTTTAAAGCACCTATTGAAGTAAGAATTTCTTCAAACAACATTAAAGATTTAAAAGATATAGGCGATAAAGTTTCAAAAGTGCTTAAAAAAAACAAAAGCATCACCTGGGTGAGAAATGATTGGGAAGAAATGCTCCCTGGTATTGCTGTTAAGCTGAATGAAAATAAAGCCAGTAAATTAGGGTATGCAAAATCATTTATTTCATCCTCCCTCATTGTCTCGCTCGATGGTTTGCCATTAACAACGGTATGGGAAGGTGATTATCCTGTTAACGTAATACTCACTAAAGAAGAAAATCAAAAAAAAGATATCAACGATTTAGAAAATCAGTATATCACCTCTCCATTTACATTTGAATCACTGCCATTGCGATCTATTGGGGAACTAAAACCGGAATGGACGGAAGGCAATATCGCTAGAAGAAATGGTGTGCGAACACTCACTGTAGTGGCTGATATAGAACGGGGAGCCAATACTTCTAAAATTTTCGGAGAAATGCGCCCCGAAATTGAGGCTTTAACATTACCTAATGGATTAAGCATAAATTATGGCGGTGAAAATGAGGCTACCATAGAAAATTACACTCCTATGGCCAAATCCCTTGGTGTAAGTGTTATCCTTATTTTTTTCATTTTATTAATTCAATTTAAAACCATCAGAAGGACATTGCTCATTATGTCAACAATGCTGTTAAGCATTTTTGGTGCCGGTTTGGGATTGTTATTGCTAAAATATCCTTTTAGTTTCACCTCTTTTATCGGTATTATTGGTTTGATGGGTATTGTGGTTAGAAATGGTATTATCCTCGTAGACTATGCGAGGCAGTTGGTGATTACAAAAGGAATGTCTTTCCAAGAAGCAGGTTTGGCGGCAGGAAAAAGAAGGATGAGACCTATTTTTCTAACCTCAATGGCCGCAGCGGTTGGTGTAATTCCTATGATTATTAGCAATTCAACATTATGGGGGCCTTTAGGCACTGTAATATGTTTTGGTCTAATTACAGGTATGATATTAACATTACTGACACTTCCGGTACTTTATTGGAAATCCACCAGCAGTAAAGAGAAAAAAACAATAGTTAAACAAAATACCCTATAATATTTTTTAAAATGAAAATCCTAAAAATAACGATAATACTTGTGTTAACCTTAGTTACATTTCCAACTATGGGGCAAAACATTACGCTGGACTCAAGTAAGGTGTTGGCTTTAAAAAACAATAAAATTCTTAAAGAATCCAGATTAAAACTGGGGGCTTCCGAAAAAGTAAAACAAAACGCTTTTACCAATTACTTTCCAAAGGTAAGCGCATCAGCTTTTGCGATTCGTTCTTCAGACTATCTTCTGGATATCAAAACACCGGAAATGAACTTGCCGGTATATGATGGAAATCCTGCTAACTTGGCCAATGCAACCCAATTTGCTTACATCCCGCCTATCAGTATCCAATCGCTGGATTATGCCAATACCGTTTTAGTGACTGCCGTACAGCCTTTATACGCAGGCGGACAAATTAGAAATGGAAACAAATTAGCCAATTTAGGCAAGGAAATTAGTCAATATCAAGTGAATCTCTCAACAGATCAAATTTTGGCAACTACCGAAGACTATTATTGGACTCTTGTTGCTCTCAAAGAAAAAGAAATAACGCTTCATAGTTATGAAAAACTGTTACTGACACTGCAAAAAGAAGTACAGGATTTTTATGATGCCGGCTTGATTAATAAGAGCGATTTGCTAAAGGTAAAATTGGAACTAAACAAAATTGAAGGCAATAAATTAAAGCTCGACAATGGAACGGAAATGCTAAAAATGGCATTTTGTCAACATATTGGTATACCTTATAATGACGCGTTCACCGTGAACGATTCCATTGTTTCTGTTTTTCCTCCCGAAAGTTATTTTGTTGAGCCTTCCATAGGGCTAAATAACCGACAGGAATATAAAATGCTCAACAAAGCCATAGATGCTGAAATTCTACAAAAAAAAATGGCCAAAGGAGAATTTCTTCCACAATTGGCAATAGGCGTTAGTGGCTTATATCTTGACGCATACAAAGAAGAAAACACCTATGGATTGGCTTTTGCAACACTGTCCATACCAATCTCAGATTGGTGGGGTGGCACGTATAAACTTCAGGAACATACCATAAAAATTAATATTGCACAAAATAACCTCGACGAAAAATCTGAGCTTCTACAATTGCAAATGTCAAAAGCATACAGAGATTTAACAGATAGTTATAAACAAATTGATATTGCAAAAACGTCTTTAAAACAATCTTTGGAATATCAAAAAGAATTGGAGGACAATTATGAGGCCGGCATTACAAGCACCTCAGATTTACTGGAAGCAAGAGCACTTGCCCAACAAGCTAAAGATGCCTTAATAGATGCAAAAAGCCAGTACAAAATAAAAGTTTCAAACTATTTGCTTTCTGTTGGGAAAACAACAAGGTAAAATGATATAAAGGGATTTTAAAGATGGATTTATGAAGCCTATAATTATTTAATTGCTCCTTTCTAATCATTGTTCGGCAAATTGAAATTTAATTAATTCAAAAAAATGCAGTCAAAAAACAGGAAGTATGGAAAAAATAATAATTGAAAGAATTTGTGTTTTGTCATATAATGAATCATCGGATATAAAAATTGATTCATCTTTTCAAGATGATTTGAATTTTGACGACCTTGATTTGGCGGAATTGTATATGGATTTAGAGGAAAAACTAAAAATCACAATAGATTATAATTTATTTTATGAAATAAAAACCGTTGGTGATTTGATTTCGTATGTCAAAAAATTAATTTAAAAAAAGTGATGAAACGAGCCATAACAAATTTTGATACACACAGAAATGATTAATGGCGAACAGCAGCTGTACCAATAAAAAATAAAATATAAACAGATGAAACAAAAAGTAGCATTGGTATTGTCGAGCGGAGGTTCAAAAGGTCTTGCCCATATAGGCATAATTAATGAACTTGAAAAACAGGGTTTTGAAATATCATCTGTTTCCGGTTCTTCAATTGGCTCTGTGATTGGCGGGCTATGTGCTATGGATAAATTGCCGGAATATACCGAGTGGGTAAAAACATTAAATAAAAGAATTGTTTGGGATTTAATGGATTTTACCCTTTCATCCAATGGCTTGATTAAAGGAGAAAAAGTATTCGATAAAATGAAAACATTTATTCCTGATATGCTGATTGAAGACATGAACATTCCTTTCTCTGCAATCGCAACTGATATCATAAATGAAAAAGAAGTAGTTTTTTCTGCCGGAAGTTTTTATGAAGCAATAAGAGCATCGGTTGCAATCCCTTCCCTTATAACACCCGTAAAATATAAAGAGACTTTGCTGGTTGATGGCGGCGTGCTAAACCCTGTCCCCATAGAGTATGTAGCGCGAGAAAATAATGATATTTTGGTTGTTGTTAATTTATATGGCAATAAAATGAACGCTATTATAAATCCAAAAATAATAATGGAAAAACAGGAAGGTTACAATGGAGCAATAAATGATTTTGTTAATGGCATTAACAAATTTATTAGTTCAGGAGATGAAAAAAGGCTTGGTTATTTTTCCCTTTTAAATGCATCTACATATGCTATGGTTCATAAACTCGCAAAAGAAAATATAAAAAAACATCAACCTGACATTGTTATAAATATACCATTTGATTCAGCAAGCACTTTCGACTTTTATAAAGCTGATGCACTAATTAAATTGGGCGAAAACGCCGCGAAAGTAGCAATTTATGAGTATTTAACCAAAAATGACAAACTGTAGAAATAAAATATTTACTGCTTTGAAATACATAGATTTAGACATACAAATACAAAAAAGCAACTCAAAATTGCTAAAAAAATTACCTGCCTTTTGTGTTAAATGGCTGAAAGTAATTATTAGGCAAAAGGAAATAAATAAAATTCTGACTAAATATTCCAATTATAAAGGTGTTGATTTTCTGCCAAAGATACTTGAGGAGCTAAATGTAAAAGTGGAGATAGAAGGCCTTGAGAATTTACCCGAAAACGGAAAATGTTTTTTTGTTGCAAACCATCCATTTGGATTTGTTGACGGGTTAATTTTAACAAATACGGTTGCTCATAAATACGGCACTTTGAAAGCTATCGGCAATGATGTTTTTATGTTAATCCCTCATTTAAAACCCATAATTACAGTCGTGAATGTTTTTGACACAAATTCAAAAAAATATATTCAGGAATTGGAGAAACTGTTTAGTTCAAATTTACCTATTACCCATTTCCCTGCTGGGCTTGTATCAAGGATAAAAAGAGGAAAAGTTGAGGATGATGAATGGCGGAAAGGGTTTATTAAAAAAGCAGTTGTATGCCACCGCGATATCGTTCCATTTTATTTCTACGGAAAAAACTCTCTTCTCTTTTATTTTATTTACATCATTAGAAAAATCCTGAGAATTAGCGCAAATCTGGAATTGGTATTGTTGCCTCACGAAATATTTAACAAAAGAAATAAAACAATAAGGGTTAAAATAGGAAAACCCATTTCATACACCTCATTCGATAAGGCAAGGTCTTACCACGATTGGGCGCAATTCGTAAAAAAAAATTTATAATTTAAAAAACACACCATGAAAAAAGTATCAGCAATAATTTGTGTATTCAACGAAGAAGAAACCTTAAAGAAAGTTATTACATCTGTTTCAAATGACCCAACAGTCAATGAAATTATTGTTGTAAATGACGGTTCTACAGACGATTCTGAAAGATTAATCAAGGAACTAAAGCAGCACATAGAGTTTAAAGATTTTCATCTAAAAATAAATAAAGGAAAAGGCAACGCAATGGCTCTTGGAGTCGAAAATTCGATAAATGAAATTATAGTTTTTATTGATGCAGACCAGACACTGATAACTCCGGGTTATATTGTCCAAATGGTTAATCCTTTGTTGAAAAAGGAATGTTCTATGGTTTTAGGATATTCAACAGTCCGTATTTTAAATCAGGATGTAAATCCTTTAAAAATATTAACAGGCGAAAGAGCTTTATATAAAGACGATATTATTCCAATTCTTGATAAAATTAAGGAATCACGATTTGGGGTTGAAACACTTTTATACCTACATTTTAATTCCATAGGGAAATCAATAAAATTCATCAAATTACATGGATTAAAGCATCGAAATAAATATAAAAAGATGACTCCTTTTAATGCAACAACCAGTTATGTTAATGAAAGTTGGGAAATAGCCTTAACAGCCATAAAACATTATGATTTAATAATTAAATCCATTTAAAAACAAGAGCGTCCATTAGTTAAAAATTAGAAGAATAAATTTAGCATGATAACTAAAAAAGAACTTGTAGAATTTGGTATTTCAAAAAAAACGATTATTTGAATTAAGATTGAAACATAAATCCAATTAATGGTAATCAAAGATTAGGTCAACAAATTGGTTTCACTTTTATGTGAAATAATTTTACCATAGTTGATTTGACTTTCGCCTTAAACAAAGTTTAACTTAAATAGACAGCAACTATGAAAACAACCTCACTTGCAATTCTAATTTGGAAGAATACCTCACGTACTAAAAACAACGAAGCAGAACTTTTCGTAAGAATTACTGTTAATCTAAAGAGTGTTAATAGCGTATTGAAATGACTTGGTATTAGTTACGGACAGTCCTATAAATAATGTCAAATAACTTTGATGATTACCTCAATTTTAAAACTTAGGTTTATAACCTAAACATTACTTTCAAAGAGTGCTAAATACCCTCGTTTAGGAAAAAACACTATTTTTGATACACTTAGGAAAAGAACTTTACCTAATAATTTTATTAAATACTTATATAAAATTATGCCTTTTTTAAATATTTCAATTCTCGAACTATTTAACATTTCTTTAACATATTATTGGTTCGCTTAATACCGAACTAATAATATATTTGCAATTGATTTTTATATATGAATACGGAAAATACATTGCTATTAGAACAAAATAAATTAGTGGAAGAGCTTGGTGTTTATTTTCATGACCATGAAGATATGACACCACTGTCAGCTAGAATATTTTCACTTATCATTTTAACGGGGTCTGAGGGAATAACTTTTGAAGAACTTACTATTAGTTTAGGTGCTAGTAAAAGTTCAATTTCTACAAATCTTCAACTTCTTCAAACTAAAGGGATTATAATATATTTCACTAAAACTGGGGAACGAAAACGGTACTTTAAAATTGCCGAAGATTATATTAGTGCTAAACTTGAAAAGAAAATTAAGGACTGGGAAGTTGAAAAGAAATTACAATATAAAATACTGAATTTTAAATTAATTCAAGCAGAAAAAAATGTTTCCAACAAAAAGCAAAAAGATGGAATTGAATTCACTAAAAATTATATAAATATTTTAGACAGTATCATCTTAAATTTCAAACAACTTAAACAAAATTACATATCAAATAATTTAACAAATTAAAAATGAAACACATATTTAAATTAATCCTTTTAGTATCCTTTATTACAATTTTAAATAGTTGTAGTGATAAAAACAAGGCGGAGCAACCTAAACAACAAATAGCAACTTATCCAGTGACAATTGTTGAAAACAAAACCCTTACGGGCTATGATGTATATCCTACAAATATTGAAGGTATTATAAATAGTGAAGTAAGAGCCAAAATAGCAGGTTATATAAGTGCAGTTTTAATAGATGAGGGTCAAAAAGTAAAAAAAGGAGAGCCTCTTTTTAGGATAGAAACTCAATCAATGTCACAAGATGCCAAAGCTTTAGAGGCCGGTGTAAAAGTTGCTCAAATGGAAGTGAACAAATTAAAACCTTTAGTAGATAAAGGTATTATTAGTGATGTTCAACTTGAAACTGCCAAAGCTAACTTAGAACAAGCCAAAAGTAATTATAATAGCATTTTAGCAAATATTGGATATGCAACAGTAAAAAGTCCAATTGATGGTTGGGTGGGTTCTGTAAATTTTAGAGAAGGTGCTTTAATTAGCCCATCCAATGGAAAACCATTAACTACTGTAGTTAATACAAAACAAGTATTTGCTTATTTTTCAATGAATGAAAAAGAATATTTAAATTTTTTACAGAAGTCTGAAGGTACTAGTTTACAAGAGAAAATAAAAAACTTTCCAAAAGTTGATCTTGAACTTGCAAATGGAACTCTCTTTTCTGAAAAAGGTGAAATTCAAACCGTAACAGGTCAAATTAATAAACTTACAGGTACTGTTAGTTTTAGAGCGCTATTTAACAATCCTAATCTGTTAATTAGCAATGGTAACAGTGGAATCATTCATATTCCAATACCCTATAAAAATCAACCAGTTATCCCTCAATCCGCAACGTATGAGCAACAAGGTCAAGTATTTGTTTTTAAACTAGGTGAAAATGATATGGTGCTGTCTTCTCCAATTACAATTAAAGCAAAAATAGATAATTTATATGTTATAGAATCTGGATTAGCAGCAGGTGAAAAAATTGTAACAAATGGAGTTGGTAAATTACGTAACAATACACTCATAAAACCAGAAGAAGTTAAATTTGATAGCATAATTATGCCTATTAAAGTTTTATTTAAATAATATTAAGTCGATAAACAATGTTAAAAATATTTATTGAAAGACCTGTATTATCAACCGTAATTTCTATTATTATAGTTATTTTAGGTGTTTTAGGGTTAGAAACCTTACCAGTTGAACAATATCCAGATATTGCACCACCTACCATTAATGTTACAGCTATGTATCCAGGTGCTAATGCCGAAACAGTTTTAGAGAGTGTTATTGTGCCTCTCGAAGAACAAATAAATGGCGTTGAAGGTATGACATACATAACCTCAGAAGCTACCAATAATGGTACTGCAAGTATAAATGTCTTCTTTGAACAAAATGTAGATCCAGATATTGCCGCTGTAAATGTACAGAATAGAGTAGCTAGTGCAAATCCTTTATTACCGCTTGAGGTAAAACAAATTGGTGTTTTAACACAAAAAAAACAAACAAGCGCATTAATGTTTATGACTGTTTACTCCAAAAATAAACATTACAATGCTACCTATGTACAAAACTATTTAAAGATAAATGTAACACCTGTGTTACAACGTATTAATGGTGTTGGAGATGTAAGTGTATTTTCAAGACAGGATTATGCCATGCGTATTTGGTTAAAACCAGAACAATTAGAAGCTTATAAGCTTATTCCAACTGACATTGCCAATGCTTTACGTGAACAAAGTTTAGAAGCTGCAGCAGGTTCATTTGGTGAGAACAACGGAGAAGCTTTTTCGTATGTGATAAAATATAGTGGACGATTTAAAACCGAAAAACAATATGGTGATATTATCATTAGAGCATTGGATAATGGTGAATATTTGCGTTTAAAAGATGTTGCTACTATTGAACTCGGTGCACAATCCTACGCCACAAGTGCTGAAACAAAAGGGTTTCCAAGTGTTGCGGTTGCTATTTACCAAACAAAGGGATCAAACGCTCAAAAAATAATAGAGAATATAAAAAAGGAACTCAAAATACTTGAAAAAGATTTTCCAGAAGGAATTGAAGTATATATTCCGTATGATACCAACGAATTTTTAACAGCCTCTATAGATAAAGTAACAAGATCTTTAGTTGAAGCATTTCTATTAGTATTTGTTGTAGTTTTTATCTTTTTACAAGATGTTAGATCTACTATAATACCAGCAATAGCAGTTCCAGTTTCCATTATTGGTACTTTTTTCTTTTTAAATTTATTTGGATATTCCATCAATTTACTTACACTATTTGCATTAATATTAGCGATAGGTATTGTGGTAGATGATGCCATTGTTGTTGTTGAAGCTGTACATGCTAAATTGGATGAAGGTGATACCAGTAGAATGCACGCCACAAAAAGTGCAATGAGTGAAATATCTGGAGCTATTATAGCAATTACACTTGTAATGGCTTCCGTTTTTATTCCTGTTACATTTATTCAAGGTCCAACAGGTGTGTTTTATGAACAATTTGGCGTTACACTAATTGTGGCAATTGCCATTTCTGCAATTAATGCACTTACATTAAGTCCCGCTCTTTGCGCCGTATTTCTATTACCTAATAAAGATAAAAAAGTAAAAACAGGTCTAATGAACCGTTTCCATACAGCTTTTAATGCTTCTTTTAAAGCATTGGTAGAACGTTATGGAAGAGCCTTACGTTTTCTTTCTAAAAATAAATGGGTTCCTATTTTAATACTGATTTTATCCATTGTTGGTATTTGGTGGACTGCCACTACTACAAGAACAGGATTTGTTCCTAATGAAGATAGAGGATTTATTTTTATGAATGTAGAATTACCTGTCGGTTCATCTTTAGACAGAACGAACCAAGTTAACCAAGAACTTTATAATAAAACTAAAGATATACCAGGAGTTGAAGGAGTTTCTGTTATTAATGGCGTAAGTTTATTGGGAGGGCAAGGAAGTAATAATGGGCTTGGGTTCATTAAACTTAAAGATTGGTCTGAACGAAAGGATGATTCACAAAAGACAGAAGCTATTATAAAAAAATTATTTGGTATTGCTGCAAACATACCTGGAGCAAGAATTATTTTCTTTGAACCGCCAAGTATCCCAGGTTTCGGTATTTCTTCAGGGTTTGAAGTAAACTTATTGGATAAATCTGGAGGAAATTTCAAAGATTTAGATGCAACAAAACAGGCATATATAGATGATTTAACGAAACATCCAGAAATTAAATATGTGCAATCATCATTTAACACAAATTACCCTCAATATGAAATGGAAATTAATATGCCACTTGCCAAAAAAATGGGGGTGCCAATTAATAGTATTTTTTCAACTTTACAAGGGTATATAGGTAGTATTTATGCTTCAGATTTTTCCAGATTTGGGAAGCAATATAGAATTTATATTCAATCATTAACTGAAGATAGAACAGATGAAAATTCGTTGAAACAAATGTACGTTAGAACGGATAAAGGTGAAATGATACCAATCACACAATTTGTTAAATTAAAGCGGGTATATGGCCCTCAATCTGTAACTCGTTTTAACCTATATAATTCAACCAAATTAAATGCAGCAGTAAACTCAGGATTTAGTTCGGGTGATGGTATTGCACTTGCTAATTTAGAGTCAAAAAATTTACCAAATGATTATGATATAGCGTATTCAGGGCTCTCTAGAGAGGAAATAAATGCAGGAAATCAAGCAACAATTATTTTTATGTTATCTATTGTGTTTGTGTATTTTTTACTTGCAGCGCAATATGAAAGTTATTTACTTCCGTTGTCTGTATTATTTTCGCTACCGTTAGGAGTATTTGGAGCATTCTTGACCACAAAATTAAGTGGATTAGAAAATAATATTTATTTTCAAATTTCTTTAATAATGTTAATTGGGTTGCTGGCAAAGAATGCCATTTTAATTGTTGAATTTGCCATACAACGCCGTAGAAGAGGTGAAACTTTAGTAGACTCTGCTATAAATGCTGCAAAAACCAGATTAAGACCCATTTTAATGACATCATTTGCTTTTATCTTTGGATTAATGCCTTTAGTAACGTCAAAAGGTATTGGTGCTGTTGGAAATAATTCTATAGGTACAGGAGCTGCAGGAGGAATGCTTATAGGTACTATTTTAGGAATTTTTATTATTCCAACATTATTTATTTTTTTCCAATGGATTCAAGAAAAATTTACAGGGAATCCATTTGAAAAAAACAAAGAAAAATTACAAGAAAATAACTAAGAAATGAGAAAACAAAATATATTAAATTTCATTGTATTAATAGGGGCATCTCTGTTTCTGTCATCTTGCTTTGTGGCTAAAAATTACCAAAGACCAAATTTAAAAGAAACCCAAAATTTATACAGAACGGACAATCTGCCTAAAGATAGCTTGTCTATGGCTAATATTTCGTGGAAAGAGCTCTATACAGATTCTTATTTGGTGAAATATATTGAAGAAGGTTTGCAAAACAATATGGATATTAGAATAGCAATGCAACAAATATTAGCTGCCGAAGCCTATATGAAACAAGGAAAAGCAGGTTATTTACCTTCCATTAATGCTAATATGTCTATAACACATCAAGAGTTATCAAAAAATAGCCAATTTGGTTCATTTCTTACAAATACATCTATAGATCAATACGATCTTACAGCTAACTTATCTTGGGAAGCAGATATTTGGGGAAAAATACGAAGCACTAAAAGAGCTTCACAAGCAAGTTATTTACAAAGTGTTGCGGCTCATCAAGTTGTTAAAACCCAATTAATTGCTAGTATTGCTGAAACTTACTATCACTTAATTGCTTTAGATGCTCAATTAAAAATAGCCAATCAAACTATTAATGCACAAGAAAAAAGTGTTGAAACTATAAAAGCTTTAAAAGAGGCTGGGCAAGTTACTCAAGTTGCAGTAGACCAGTATATCGCTCAATACAACAATTCAAAAGCATTACAGATTGATATTGAAAGAGCCATCAATCAAACAGAAAATGTGTTGAGTATTCTTTTAGGTAAAGAGCCTCAATATATTGAAAGAAATTCACTTGTAAGTCAAACTTTTAAGGATGATATTAAGTTAGGTGTTCCTTATTTACTGTTAAGAAATAGACCTGATGTTTTAACCGCTGAATACAGTTTAATTAAAGCCTTTGAATATACGAATGTTGCCCGTAGTAATTTTTACCCTTCACTAAAATTAACAGCAAATGGTGGTTTTCAAAGTGTTAAATTAGATGAATGGTTAAACGCTAATTCTCTTTTTACCAACATCATTGGAGGGTTAACGCAACCTGTTTTTAATCAGCGTAAAATTAAAACGCAATATGAAGTTGCAAAAGCACAACAAGAACAAGCATTATTAAGCTTTAAAAAAGCACTTTTAATTGCAGGTCAAGAAGTTTCAGATGCGCTGTATTTATTTAATTCTGAAACAAAAAAATATGAGTTCCGACAAAAAGAAGTTGAAGCTTTAAAAAATGCTGAGAAAAACTCTGAAGAGCTATTAAACAATGGTTATGCAACTTATTTAGATTTATTAACAGCAAGACAAGGTGCTTTACGCGCAGAATTGAATGTTGTTGATAATAAATTACAGCAACTTACGGCTAAAGTAAAACTTTACAAAGCACTTGGTGGTGGTTGGCAATAGAAATTTAGCATGATAACTAAAAAAGAACTTGTAGAATTTGGTGTAGTACAATTCACAAAATTTGGTAGCAAAAGTTTCACACTTGATGAACTTGCGAATGAATTAGGTATTTCAAAAAAAACCATCTATAAGTACTTTAATACCAAGGAAGAATTAGTTGTTGATTGCGTTTTATATTTATTGGAAAGATTTTCAAAAGAAATTGAAGATTTAGAGGTGTCAACCAATGATCCATTAGAAAAAATTATACTTATTTATAAAAGAGGGTTTGAGCATTTAAAATACGTCAAGCCCTCTTTTTTATATGGTTTAAAAAGACATTATCCAAGAGCATTTGATCAATTTGAAAAATTTAAAGAGAATTTGGTAACAGAAATTATTTTTAAATTACTGATTGATGCAAAAAACAAGGGCTTTTTAAAAAAGGATGTCAATCTTGAACTGGTGTGTGAAATTTATTTTTTGCGGTTAGACAATGTTGCTTTTACAGAAACAAGTCTTTTTGATAAATATACTGAAGAAGATATATTACACAATTTAATAATTAATAATTTAAGAGGAATTGTTACTGCTGGTTATACAAATCAGTTTATTGAAAAATAAGTAAGCAATTCTAATTTGGAAAAGCTTACAACTTAATTTTTAAAATTAAAATGGAGAAAAAAAAACAAACCGACGACTATCTGTATTTAAAACATGCCATTGAAAATATGATGCCAGCCAATAAAATACTGGGCTTGAAAATATTGAAAATTCAATCAGGGTATGCTTATATTCAAATTCCTTTCAAAGAAGAATTTATTGGCGACTTTATTCAAAAACGTTGGCACGGCGGTATTTTGGCAAGTATTGCAGATACTGCAGGAGGTGTTGTTGGGGCTACACTTCTCAATTCAATACAAGATAAGCTTAACACTATTGATATGCGCATAGACTATCTGCATGGTGCAATAATTGGCGATATTTTTGCTGAAGCCAAAATTGTTAAAAATGGAAAAACAATAATTAAGGTAGATATTGAGTTGTTCCAAAATGACCGGAAAGATCCAGTAGCAATTGCTAGATGTGTATATAGTGTACTTCGAGATGAAACGTAGGGCATTCCAATAATATCTGATAAAAATTGTTTAAACCTATTCCTTGTACAGCTTAACTAACTAACATAATCACATGTGACATTCTTAAATTATTTTTAATACCGATATAAATCACTTTAATAGTTGTACTAATAAGTTAACTTAACCCGTTGGGTGTAATTATTAAAACGTCAGTTTGAGTGTTTTTTGTCCTGTTTTACTGCACAAAAATACTTAAACTGACGAAAAGTCATCATCAAAAACTATTTCACCCAATGGGTTTTACTTAATTACTGTTTAGCAAATGTATATGTAATACCAATCATAACTAAATCAGTGGTCATATCATAACCAATTTTAGTGCCTGGAACTTTACCAAGTGGATTTGTTGGTGTTATTGCCATTGGGCTTAACATTGATCCTTCTGTTTTACCGTCACTAGCACCATGGTGATATAAAGCATCTAGCATAAAGTTATCATTAATTGGGTAACTAAATCCGAATTGGAAAGCATGTGCAATTACAGCGGTAGCTGGCATTGAGAAAAATGTTAATTCTTCATCAATAGGATTGCTGCTATACGTATAACCAAATCTTAAAGGTAATTCTTCAATTCCTTTATATTGTATACCTGCTGAAATAACACTTATACTATTCCATCCAAAACCATTTACTGCTCCTGTAGGAAATCCATTATCTCCTATTTCCCATCCTGATTTTTCAAATCCATCAGCGTTTTCATAATCAATATATCTATAATCTAATGCTAAATCAAATTTTGTTTTAGAATATCCTAAACCAATAGAATATACAGCTGGGTAATTCATAGTAAATTCTGCATCATTTGCAACAGAACCATCTAAAAATTTACTGTCAAATTTCATAGCTCCAAAATATTGTTGAGATTTATATGCGGCTCCTATTTTAAATCCTTCTTTTGTATCATAAAACATTCCTATTTGAGCTCCAAAACCAATTGAAGAAGCTTTATCGCTTACAGGATAGCCTTTTCCTGTGAAATCAGGAGTTGCTAATGGGTTTGGACCTATTTCCAATGCTCCATAATTTATAGTTGGCTCTATACCGATTGAAAATTTATCTGAAACTTGATATGCCCATGTAAAACCAACTTGCAATAACATATAATCTGAGTATAAATTACCAAAACCTCCTGCGTATTGTGGGAAATTAATTGGATTTGCAGGTTCATTCGGGTTAAAATTTGGATTTTGGTTTCCTTGTAAATCTTGAGGATAATTCAAATCTTCGGCAAAATCTACACCAAAGCCACTAATACCAAATGCAGAAACACCAAATGTGTGTTTACTATCAGCTTTACCCCAAACATACGCTATTGCAGGCATTGGAGATAAACCCTTATCATCTTCAGTAGAACCTTCAAAAGGACCATATGTTGAATATACTTTTGGAGAGCCAGAAAAAGCTCCAATGTCAAATTTTAATATTTTTCCATCAAAAACAGATATAGATGCAGGATTCCATTGTAAAGCTCCACTAATATCTAATGGCTGTGCAGTAGATGCTCCACCCATCGACATATTAAACGCACCAACTCCTTGCATAATATGCCCTGTTTGAGCAAAAGTTGCTGTTGTAAAAAGTACAACGGCTAATCTTAATAAATTTTTCATAATTTCAGATTAAATTTAATGTTCTTTAGTTATGTAATAATTGTTACTCAACTATTATTCAGTTTGTTACAATTATTACACTACAAAATTATAAAGTTTAGTATTGATATAACCTGACATTTATCAGTAATATTATTGATGGTCTATCAAAAATAAATTTATTGATGAATTGCACCAAAGTTAACACTGTTATTTTAATCAAAATTCTTGTTTAAAAACATGAAAAGATTTATTATAATTTCGTCTAATCATAAATTGGCCACACAATTTAGAAAATAATGTTTCTATTCTTTTTTTAATTTTCTAAAAATATAAGATTGTTTTTTATGTCCTATTTGATTTGTTCTCATAGGAGTTTCCAGCTATTTGCTGTCTCAAACAAATCTAACTGTAAGGTTTAAGATAAATAGCCTCTATCTCCAAGTAAGACAAAATCAGACATTTTAATTTTCTTCCAGCTCGGTTTTCTGTATTTAAAACAATATTCAAAGAATTTAAACTTCTAAAATTTTAAAATAATTTTTTACTATATTTATAATACTTTATTTAAATTAAATAATTGCACCCAACGGGTTAACTTAGACATTAACTATTTATGACATTTTATTAAAGTTGAAATTGAAATAAACATAAAAAGTTAATTATATCTAGAACTTTTTTATTGAAGTCATCTTGACTTTTTTT
>DPCK01000030.1:0-16229 GCA_003516285.1 Lutibacter sp.
TTGCAATGGCATAGTAGGAGTGAAGAATGTGAAAATTGATGCTGCATCTTGTCTGACTAAAAATAGGCGTTGCCAACAAATGATCTAAATCTACCAACATAGTCAGAATCAATATCAACCAAACTTTTTTCCAGTTATCTCTGAAGAAATAAAAAGCAATGGCACCGGGAAGTAAAAAGTGCATCCCGTAATGAATGATAAATCGAAGGGTTTCCAAAACTAAAAAATGATTTTTTGAGATTCCAGATAATTCAATGCATTTGGACCTTCCATAAAAAGTAAATCCAAGATGCTTAAATTGGGAATAAAACCGTGATTTTCGGAAAAAACCTGGGTGTAGCGTTCAAGATTGTACGTTATTTTAGGCTTGTCTTCGGCCAAGTTTCTTAAATCTAAAATACTTGGTGCCTTATCATATTCCGTCGTTTTCTTCGTCGGAATTTCAAGCAGCAGGGCATCCATTATAATTTCGTGCGCCAAGAAATTCAAATCCAATAAAAAATGCATTTTTTTCTCAAAAACGGGCAGTAAATCATCGATATAAAATTCGTAAAAAGGAGAGGAGCTGTAGGCTGTTTTTAAGGTTTTTAATTGTTGCTTGTGCCAATCATCCTTATAATCAATTATTACCTCTTTTGTTTTTTGCTTAATTTCTTTGGTATGTTGAACAGGCACATTTAACAACTGCTTTCCCTGCGCTGTATAAATATGGCACCTGTTTCTATAAGTTTGTTTCTGAAAATTATCCTCTGTTTCAAAAATAATTTCATCAGCATTTGCAATGGCAACATATTGCAGAATTGGAGAAAAATAAGTTGGATGCAATAAAATCATCTATTTATGCGACTTTTTTGCGCTTTCTGAAAAAGCTAAAAGCATACCACAATGCAAGTGCTCCTAAGAAATAATACAAGTACGAAACCGGTTTCCCGCTGCCGTGAACCGTGGTAAAAACACGTTCCCATCTTATTTTTTGGGCAATTCCTTCTCCATTGCTGTCCCAGCTGAACCAAATAAATACGGGTTTCCCAACCACGTGGTCAAAAGGCACATAACCCCAATATCGGGCATCTTCAGAATTGTGTCTGTTATCACCCATCATCCAATAATAATCTTGTTTAAAGGTATAATTGGTAGCCAATTTTCCATTGATGAAAATTTCATCTCCGCTGGTTGTTAAATTATTGTTTTCATAAACTTCAATAATTCGTTTGTAAAAAGGCAATGATTTGGCGTTTAATTCAACGGTTTTTCCCGCTTCCGGAATGTAAATTGGTCCGTAATTATCTATAGACCAAGCGTATTGACTGTTATGCGGAAAAACTGAATCGCTATATTCTCCTTTTGGTGAAAGTATTTTGGTGATGTTTTTTACAAGTGGATTTGATTTGAGTTTACCTGCATTTTCATCTGTCAAGTTCAGTAAGTAATAATCTCCATAAAATCCGCCTTCGGTAACATTGTATCTTTTTAAAGCGGCAGCGGAAANNGATTTTTTGTCAATGGGTTTATCAATATTGATATTGGATTTGTCTCTAAAAAATCGCACCGTGTCAACCGGCCAGTTAAAAACCACAATTTCGTTGCGTTTAATCTTTTCAAATCCCGGCAACCTAAAATAAGGCAAATGCGGAACTTTTAAATATGATTTTGCTTTCATAAGCGGCAATGAGTCATGAACCATTGGTGCCGCTATAACGGTCATAGGCGTTCTTGCGCCATAATGAAATTTACTCACAAACAAGAAATCGCCAACCAACAACGATTTTTCCAAGGAGGAAGTTGGGATGGTGTAAGGTTGCATAAAATAAGTGTGGACCAACGTTGCCGCAATAATGGCAAATACAATGGAACTCACCCATTCTCCCACTTCAGTCCTAGATTTTAAACTGCGATCCTCCACATAATTAACATCGGCGATATAGTTTAAATAATAAATGTAAAAACCAAGTGTAATCACAGCTAAAACCGAATCTAAGGTTTTGAATTTTCCAAAACTTCTTACGGTTTCAACCCAAATTACCGGGAACATCAATAAATTAATGATTGGAATGAACAATAAGATCACCCACCAGGTTGGTCTATTTAATATTTTAAGCAACACAATGGCATTATAAACGGGTACGATTGCTTCCCACGGTTTTCTGCCAGCTTTTACGTATAACTTCCAGGTTCCTGCAAAGTGAATTACCTGAACAATCAAGAAAAATATAAACCATTGTATCATTGTCATAATTGAATTTTTTAATGTTATTTAAGACCTAAAACATCTTTCATGGTAAAAACACCAGTTTTTCCCACCAACCATTCCGCAGCGATTACAGCGCCTAAGGCAAAACCGTCTCTGCTGTGTGCCGTGTGTTTAATTTCTAAAGTATCTACAGCCGAATTATATGCAACAGTATGTGTTCCGGGAACCTCATCAATGCGCTTTGCTGTTATTGGTATTACAATTTCGTTTGTTGTTACATTTAAAGCCCAGCTTTCTTTTTTGGTATTTTCAATAATTCCTTCAGCCAAAGTAATTGCCGTACCGCTTGGGGCATCCAATTTTTTTGTATGATGGATTTCTTCTATTGAAATGGCATACTGCTCTAAATTACACATCATTTTTGCCAAATGGGCATTTAATTCAAAAAAGATATTGACGCCCAAACTAAAATTTGATGCAGAAATAAAAGCGCCATTTTTTTGTTTGCAAAGTGCTGTTGCATCCGGCAATTTAGTGAGCCATCCCGTTGTGCCACTGATTACCGGAACCCCATTGTTTAAACAGTTTGAAATATTGCTGAAAGCGGCTGCAGGAATACTGAAATCTATGGCTATATCGGCCAAAGTAATATCGTAATCTGCACTGTTTTCATCTATTTTCAATACAATTTGATGGCCTCTATGCAATGCAATTTGTTCAATTGTTTTGCCCATTTTGCCATAACCCAATAAAGCTATCTTCATCACTAAAAATTAAAATTAACAGAGGCGCCGACAATTGTTTTGTTATTGATGTCGTTGCGAATTATTTGGGGAGAAACAGATAAATTACTGTCAACATTATGCTGCAATAAATGTGCATTGACACTGGCTTCCACAATTTGTAAAATATACAAACCTGCAGTCACCAGCAATGACAAGTCCCGATCTTTTTTATAGGATTTTTGTGCCCGGATTAAAGCGTCTTTTGATAACAGGATATTTCCATTTAACCCGTCAAATTCATCGGGTTTTTCATTGATTCTTAACTTGTAGGCTGTTCTTGCCCTGTTGAAGTTGGTGTTATTCCTGTCATAAAAATAAACGCCGGTTCCCAATGCGCCATAAACAATAGGAATTTTCCAGTATTTTTTATTGAAGGCTTGTCCGAGTCCGGGTAAAACTGCAGAATAAAATGCGGCTTTTGCAGGAGAAAGCGGTTTAAAATTGTCGCTTGATGGCCGAATAGTATCTTTAATTTTCACATTGGCGACTTCTTGCGCATAGCCAGAAAATGCCGTTAAAGCGGCAATCATTAAATAGCTATATAATTTTTTTTTAAGCACTTATTCCAATAATTTTTTTAATCGGTTGAAATCTTCTTCCGAATGAAACGGAATGCTGATTTTTCCTTTGTCTTTTCCCGATAATTTGATGTCAATTTTATGGCCGAAATAATTGCTGAAAGTTTTCATTCCGTCATTTACAAATGAAGGAAGTTTGGCTTCTTTAACCTGTTTTTTAGGTTTTGCAACAACACCTTCCTTTAAATCTTTGACCAATTGTTCTGTTTGGCGAACAGATAATTTTTGTTCAATTATTTTTTCATAAATGCTCAATTGGTCCTCGGAATTCTCAACATTGATCAATGCCCTGCCGTGTCCCATCGACAAAAATCCATCGCGCATCCCTGTTTGGATAATCGGATCCAATTTTAACAATCGCAAATAATTGCTGATGGTTGATCGTTTTTTTCCAACCCTTT
Organism: Lutibacter sp.; assembly: GCA_003516285.1. Classification (GTDB taxonomy): domain Bacteria; phylum Bacteroidota; class Bacteroidia; order Flavobacteriales; family Flavobacteriaceae; genus Lutibacter. Next base: position 3,956 of record DPCK01000030.1, read on the forward strand.
TGCTCATTTCTTCCTGTGTCAAATCAATTTCATCAATCAATCTTTGGTAGGTTAAGGCAACTTCTATTGGGTCTAAATCTTTTCGTTGTATATTTTCAACCAATGCCATTTCAAGCATTTCCTGGTCGTTTGCAAGCCGTATGTAAGCAGGAATTGTGGTATTTCCAATTAATTTTGAAGCCCTGAACCTTCTTTCCCCCGAAACCAATTGAAATTTATTTCCTTCCAGTTTTCTGATGGTAATGGGCTGAATAACACCCAATTCTTTAATGGAGCTCGCCAATTCGCGCAACGATTCTTCGTTAAAATAACTTCTTGGCTGAAAAGGGTTTACTTCAATTAAATCCAAATCAATTTCCAGGATACTGCCAACAAGTTTATCGGCATTTTTATCGTTAGCGGAAGTGATGTCAGAATTGTTCAATAAGGCGGACAAGCCTCTTCCCATTGCTTGTTTTTTAATTGCTTTTGCCATCCTTGGTATGCAGTTTTAAAATTTCGTTGGCTAAGTTAATATAATTTACGGCACCGGTGCTGGTGGCGTCATAAGCTATAATGCTTTCGCCGTAACTTGGTGCTTCGCTCAATCTAACGTTTCGTTGAATAATGGTTTTGAAAACCATACTTTGGAAATGTTTTTTAACTTCTTCCACCACTTGGTTTGAAAGTCGCAAACGGGAATCGTACATCGTCAACAGCAACCCTTCAATATCCAACGTGGTATTGTGTATTTTTTGGACACTTTTGATGGTGTTTAACAATTTTCCCAAACCTTCCAAGGCAAAATATTCGCACTGAATTGGAATAATCACTGAATCAGCGGCAACAAGGGAATTTAAAGTAATCAATCCCAATGAAGGCGCACAATCTATTAAAATATAATCGTAATCATCTTTGATCTCTTTCAATGCTTCCTTCAACATATATTCCCTATTTTGTTTATCGACCAATTCTATTTCGATGGCCACCAAATCGATATGCGCAGGAATGATGTCAACATTTGGGGAATTTGAAGCAACAATGGCTTCTTTTGCTGTAATGGAATGTTCCAAAAGCTGGTAGGTTCCCTGTTCAACTTCTTCTATGGCAATCCCAAGCCCTGATGAAGCATTTGCTTGCGGGTCGGCATCAATTAACAACACTTTTTTTTCTAGAATACCTAAAGCCGCGGCTAAATTAATAGTGGTTGTAGTTTTGCCAACACCTCCTTTTTGATTGGCAATTGCAATAATTTTTCCCATAAAAGAATCTCCAATTACTTTAAGCTGTAAAAATACAATTATTTATGGTTTTTGAAAGTATATATTGTTAACAAAGCGCTAAAAAACAAAAAGGGACCTGAATTTTCAAGTCCCATAATTTTTTATTTTTTTATCGGAATATTTTCCAAAATAGTGAGTAAATATTTCCAGAATTTCTGGGCAGATTTAATATTGGCTTTTTCGTCGGGTGAATGCGCACCTTGGATGGTTGGCCCAAATGAAATCATATCCATATTTGGATAATTGGTTCCTAAAATTCCGCATTCCAAACCGGCATGGCAAGCCACAACACTCGGTTTTTCGCTAAACAATTTTTCGTAGGTCTCAGTTAAAAGTTTCAAAATTGGAGAATTCACATTTGGTTTCCAGCCTGGATAAGAGCCTGAAAACGTCACATCATATCCGGCCATTTCAAAGGTTGCTTTTAGTGTATTTGCCATATCAAATTTAGCTGATTCAACAGAAGATCGTGTTAAACACATTACTTTTACGCTTTCATCTTTCACAATTACACGGGCAACATTGTTTGAAGTTTCCACCAAATCCTCCATATCGTTGCTCATTCTGTAAACGCCATTATGTGCTGCATAAATAACGTTGAGTAAAGTACTTTGGCTTATGGTTGTCATCACTCTTTCAGGAGTAGCAACTTCAGAAATTTTTATATTTAAATTAGGGTCAACCGCTGCAAATTCGGATTTAATTTCTTTAACGGTTTTGTTTATTTTTTTTATAAAAGCCTCTTTTCGGGAATCGGCAACTGAAATAATTGCAAAACTTTCCCTTGGAATGGCATTGCGTAAACTTCCTCCGTTAATTTCAGAAATTCTGATAAATTCTTTTGATTCATATAAGACACGGTTCATAATTTTATTGGCATTTCCCAATCCTTTATGAATATCCATTCCGGAATGTCCTCCTTTTAAGCCGGTAATGGCAATGGTATACCCGCCACTGTTTACAGGCGCCCCAACTTCGTTATACGTATTTTGGGCAGTGACATCAATACCGCCGGCACATCCAATGTCAATTTCATCATCTTCTTCAGTGTCAAGATTAAGCAATATTTCACCGTTTAAATAATTGGCCTGCAATCCCATAGCGCCAGTCATTCCAGTTTCTTCATCAATGGTGAACAATGCTTCAATTGCAGGATGTTTGATGGTTTTTGAAGCCAATACACTCATAATTGCTGCAACGCCAATACCATTATCGGCACCAAGCGTTGTGCCATCTGCACGAACCCAATCACCATCAACAAGCATTTTAATTCCCTCTGTGTCAAAATTAAAATTGGTATCTGAATTTTTTTGGTGCACCATATCCAAGTGAGACTGCAACACAACGGTTTTGTGATTTTCCATACCTTTTGAAGCAGGTTTTTTAATAATTACATTGCCAACAAGGTCAACCACGGTATCAAGGTTTAATTTTTTGCCAAAATCAACCATAAATTGGATGACGCGTTCTTCTTTTTTTGAACCTCTCGGCACCGCATTTAAATCGGCAAAATTATTCCAAAGTTCAGTAGGTTCAAGAGCTCTTATATCTTTTGTCATTTTCTTGTTGTTTGGGTTTTTATAATATTTCTAAAACGGTTTCATTTAATGGTTTTCTTACTTTTTTCATAGTGCTCATAAAATCATCATCTGCCCTAAAACCTACAGGCATCAATAATATTGATTTTAAATTTTGTGCAGGTAAATTTAACAATTCATCAATTTTTTCAGGCATAAATCCTTCCATCGGGCAATTGTCAATTTTTTCAACGGCACAAACCGTCATTAAATTGCCCAGCGCAATATAAGTTTGGTAGGTTGCCGATAATTGTTTTTCTTCCAAAGTTTTGTTTTTGTACATAGCAACAAGTTGATTTCTAAATTTAGAAATTACTTCTTCGGATACGCCTCTAACTTCCTTTTCCAAATCAAAATAGGCATTTATAGCTTCAGTTGTTGTATCATTTTCAATGCACAAAACCAATAGGTGAGAAGCATCGGCGACCTGACGTTGGTAATAACAATATTTCACAAATTCTTCCTGAAGTTCTTTATTTTCAATGACAATCAGTTTTAAAGGTTGCAGGCCAAATGAAGTTGCCGTTAAATTAAATGCATTTTTTAGTGTTTCAATTTGTTGTGCTGATAATTTTTTTGAAGGATTAAATTTTTTGGTGGCATATCTCCATTCTAAACTGTTGATGATGTTCATTTACTTAAATTTTACAAGGAACAAAAATAATTTAAAAATACCAAATTTCGTTAAATTCTCATTCAATTTTTTTTACTGAAGGAGATTGCATACTTTTAGGTTGATATTAAATTGCTATGAAGGAAAATTTACTGCATTTTGTGTGGAAACTTAAATTGTTTTCAACTGCAAATTTAGAAACCACCAACGGTGAAATTATTGAAGTTATTTCAACTGGCACTGCCAATCTGAATGCTGGCCCCGATTTTTTAAATGCCAAGTTGACAATTAATAAACAACTTTGGGCGGGAAATGTAGAAATTCATTTAAATTCATCCGATTGGTATGCGCACAATCACGAAAACGACGAAAATTATGATTCGGTGATTTTGCACGTGGTTTGGGAACATTCTGTTGATGTTTTCAGAAAAACAAATGAGCCAATTGCCACTTTAGCGCTTAAAAATTTTATTTCGAAGGAATTATTGAACAATTACCAACAACTTTTCAGTAAAAATAAAAACTGGATCAATTGTGAAAAAGACATTGCAAGTGTAGATTCTTTTATTTTAACCAATTGGCTCGAGCGACTTTATGTTGAACGGTTGGAAAATAAGTCGGCACAAATTCAGAATACAATCACAAAATTAAATAACAATTGGGAAGCGGCATTGTTTGTTTTATTGGCAAAGAATTTTGGACTGAAAATAAATGCCGAGGCATTTATGAATTTTGCGAGTTCTTTCGATTTTTCAATTGTAAGAAAAGTTTCCAATAATTTGGAACAGTTGGAAGCTTTGTTTTTTGGCCAGGCCGGAATGCTTTCCAACGATTCTGAATCGGAATATTTCAAAAAACTAAAAAAGGAATACAACTTTTTAAAAGTGAAATTTCAATTGACGCCCATTTCAAATGGCCAGATTCAGTTTTTCAGGTTGCGGCCAAATAATTTCCCCACCATTCGGTTGTCGCAATTGGCAATGGTGTATCACAGCCATCAAAATTTATTTTCTAAAATTGTTGAAACGGAAGATATCAAAGAATTTTATGGGTTGTTTGATTTGACGACTTCCAATTACTGGGAAACGCATTTCACTTTTGAAACTGTGTCTAAAAAAAGTATTAAAAAAATCACGAAACCATTTATAGATTTGCTGCTGATAAATACCATCATTCCTTTGAAATTTTTGTATTTAAAGAGTCTGGGTAAAAACGATTTAAGTGGATCACTTACCATAATAGCCAATATAAAACCGGAAAAAAACGAAATTATTTCAAAATTCAGCGAGCTCAACATCAAAAGCAAAACTGCTTTTGAAACGCAGGCATTGCTTCAATTAAAAAACGATTATTGCAACAAGCAATTGTGCTTGAATTGCGCGATTGGCAAAGAATTGTTGAAATAAAAAGAAGGTGTTAGGGATTGCAGCGGAAATCCTTTTTAGCATTTTTTTTACTAAAAAGATTATAACGTAAAGCCCGCCCGCTTTTTCAGCGGAAATACCCGAAAAATGCTTTTTAAATTTATTGCTTTTTTACTAATGATTTTTCACGAATCGCTTTAAATTCAGATTTTTCATTCCATTTAGGAATGGAGGTTTCATTGGCTAATTTATAACCAATTTTAAAGAAAAGCTTGGCATCTTCAACGCATCCGGATAAGTCTGCAGTCTTTGGATTGTATTCATCTGTAGGTTTGTGATAGGTATTTGCCCAATAATCATTAATTTGGTCTTTTGCCCATTCTTTGCCGCGTTCCCGGCTGTCTTGCCAGCCTTTTATAAATAATGATGGAATTCCTGTCTGCGCAAAACTAAAATGATCGGACCTGAAATACATGCCATTTTCAGGAAAGGGTTCATCAGTAATATAGCGATCTTGTACTTTTGCAGCTTTTTCAACATAAGAATCTAATTCCGATTGTCCGAATCCGGTTATCGTAACATCTTTCATTTTACCAATTGGCAATAACAATTCATAATTTAGGTTTGCAATTGTTTTTTCGGGAGGAAAAAGTCCGTTTTCAACATAATATTTTGAACCAATCATTCCGGTTTCTTCAGCCGTTACCGCGATAAAAACAATGGAGCGCTCTGGCTTTGTTTTTAATTTAGAGAAGGCTTTTGCAGTTTCCAGCATGGCGCCCAATGCCGTTCCGTTATCTATGGCGCCGTTATAAATTGAATCGCCATTGTGCTTTGGGCCAATGCCAAAATGATCCCAATGCGCGCTATAAACAATACATTCATCAGGTCGTTTTGTACCTTTAATGATGGCGACAACATTTTTGCTGTTCGCAAATTTCAACTGTGTTTTAATCGTCAAATTCAAATTGCAATTTAAGCTCAAAGATTCAAAATCAGGTGCTGTTGCTTTTTTGGTAAGCGCATCAAAATCAAGTCCCGATTTTTCAAAAAGCTTTTTGGCGGCGATATCTGTAATCCAGCCTTCAAGCGCACATTTTTGTGCATTGCCGTCTTTGGCTTGAATAGAGATTCCCGATGCCGAAGTATTTGTAAGCACTTCCCATCCGTAACCTGCCGCCTTATCTGAATGAATCACCAAAACCCCTTTCGCTCCTTGTCGGGCTGCTTCTTCATATTTGTAGGACCAACGGCCGTAATAAGTCATAGCATTGCCCTTAAAAAGTTCGTTATTTTGTGTTGCAAAACCTGGATCGTTTACCAAAACCAAAACAATTTTATCTTTTACATCAATATTTTTATAGTCGTCCCAGCCGTACTCCGGAGCCACAATGCCATAACCTGCAAAAACAATTTCAGCATTTTTTATTTCGACAAGTTCTGGGATATGAGGCGTTTTAGCAATATAATCTTTGGTGTTTTCTAAGATGAGTTCCCCGTTTTCAGTATTTATGGTAATGCTTTTATCCGGACTGTAATTTAATTCAACAGAAGGAACATTTTGAAAATATTTTCCATTGAAGCCGCCTTCAATTCCCATTTTTTTAAATGCATTTGCAATATATTCCGTTGTTTTTTCTTCACCGATGGTAAATGGTTTTCTACCCTGAAATTCATCAGAAGAAAGGGCGATCACATGTTTTTCTAGATCTTTTGCATTGATTGTGTTTTCAGCCTCTAAAGCTTGATCTTTATTTGAGCAACTGATAAAAGTTAATGTAACAATAGAGAAGTTAATTATTTTTGATAAAATGTTCATCTTAAAAGTATTTTAGTACGAATGAATTTTTATCAAATGTAATCAAAAGCTTCAATTTGGAAAGCTATTTTACAAAAGGATTAAAAGTGTTTTTGAAATGAAATTACACTAAAATTAATTGTTGGGATACCATTTTCTTAATCGGACTTCTATCGCTTTATTTTTTGTGTTTACCAATTTTTTGAAAGCCTCCACATTACTAAACCCGTCTTGTCCCCTGTAATGAAAAGGATACACAATTTTTGGCTGAAAATCTAAAACGGCACTGGCAGCTTGCTCAATGGTCATTGTATATGGCAAATTCATACAGACAAAAGCCACATCAATATTTTGAAGCATTCGCATTTCGGGAATATCTCCTGTATCTCCCGAAATATAAATTTGTTTGTCGTCAACAGTAATAATATAACCGTTTCCGCGACCTTTTGGATGTCTGGAATTTGATTCTTCAGGCAAATTATACATTGGAATTGCTGTTATGAAAAAATCAAATCGGTGAACGCCTTGTCTATTTTGAAGTTTAACCATTTCAGTCCCGTACTTTTTAGGCAATTTATTGGCTGCTTCTGCAGGAAGTATAAAAATTGTTTTTGAAGTATCGATGGAATCCAAAGTTTTTAAATCTAAATGGTCTCCATGAATATCGGTAATCAGAATAATATCTGGCGCTTTGATGCCTTTGTACATTTTTGTGCCGCCATAAGGATCGACATAAATGGTTGTATTGTTATAGGTTAGCACCAAACTGCTGTGTAAAATGGGCTGAATTTGTAAAGTGCCATTTTTTGTTTTTATGATGTCAATATCTGGATTTTGCGCCCAGCCTAAGCCTGAAATTAGCAATGAAATTGAAATTAGAATTGTTTTTATTTGCATGAAATGAATTTTATAAATTAAATTATAGATATTTCAAATATAGACTATAATTTAAGTGCTCCCAAAACCATAAAATGTGATAATTTGGCATCGCTAATTATAGTAACAGGTTTACTATTAGCGAAAATTGTTCCAATTAATAAGTTTATGGTAAATTATTTTTTGTAAAAATCTTTAACCCAAGCAACCATCTGATTTTCGGTCATTGAATCTGCATCAAAAACACCCGAAAGTTTGCCGATAAGGTTTAAATTATTTTTAATTTCTTTTTCAAAAATGGTTTTCATAATTGATGGCCCAAATAGCACAAGCGCATCACAATCTTCAATTTCATTCAATAATATTTTAAGGAACTCTCTGGTTTGTTCTAATTTTTTATTCGCCCAATTTTTTTCATAAGTAATATAATGCCCATCAAATCTTCCATATTTTTTTGATTCTCCGGGTGTTTGCACTCTGGTATCAATATTGGATTCAATGGTTTTAACGGTGTGTTCGCCGTTTGAGAGTTTAATAACCACTGCAAGGTGTGTGTCTATCCAAATTCCAACGTTTTTTTTCATAATCCATATTTTAATAATGAAATAATTGGGGCGGTGTGATTTTTTGGAATCAACCATAAAATTACAAAAAATTCAGTTATTTTCAAGGATTTGTGCAAAAAAAAGCTGCAACATTATTGTTACAGCTTATAAAATATAGTGTGAATTGATTAATTCTTAAAAGCAATAGTTGTTTTCGGCAATTAGTTTTTCAGCAATCACGTTTCGCAATGCAATTGGGTTTGCATTGTTCACATATTTGGTGAAACGTTTTAAACCCATCAGCATTACACGCTGCTCATCACCTTCTGAAAAGTATAAAATCGCTTCTTTTCCGAAGACATTTATTTTATCAACAGCATTGTACAAGTTTAATTTTGCCAAGGCAATTTGAACCTCAGCTTCTTTTTCTGAAGTGAATTTCACCACTTTTTCAGCTTTTAAAACGGCTGATTCTGCCATATAAACTTCAATCATAACTTCTGCAGCTGCCAAAATTAACTGTTGGTGATTGTCTAAGTCCATTCCGAATTTTTGCACCGCTTTTCCTGAAATCATTAAAAACGCTTTTTTCAATCGGGCTATCAACTCTTTTTCTTCTGAAAATAATTCAGAAAAATCTGGTGTGTCAAAAGATGGAATTCCCATTAAACTATTGCCGACTTCCATAGCGGGAGTCATTAGATCAATTTCGCCTTTCATCGCTTTTTTCAGCAGCATTCCAACAGTTAACAACCGGTTAATTTCGTTGGTGCCTTCGTAAATTCTGGTAATCCGTGCATCTCTCCAGGCACTTTCCATCGGCGTGTCTTTTGAGAATCCCATTCCGCCAAAAATTTGGATGCCTTCATCTGAAACAAATTGAGAAACTTCAGAACCAAAAACTTTAATGATGGCACATTCAATGGCATATTCCTGAAAAGCCAATAATTCTGCATCTTGGTGCGATTTTCCTTCAGCCAAAAGAGAATTAATCATATTTTCAATGTCTTTTGCGGCTCTGTAACTTCCTGCATCCAAGGCAAAGGCTTTGGTGCACATTTCAGCATATTTTTTTTGAATGGCGCCAAAACTTGAAATTGGCACTTTAAACTGAATGCGTTCATTTCCGTATTTAACAGATTCGGTGATAATTCTTCGGCTTGCATCCAAACAGGCTGCACCTAATTTTATACGGCCAACATTTAAGGAATTCATCGCTATTTTAAAACCATCTCCTCTTTCAGCCAACATATTTTCAACAGGAATCAAGGTGTCGCTAAAAAATACCTGGCGTGTTGATGAGGCCATAATCCCGAGTTTATTTTCTTCTGCACCCAAAGTAACGCCATTCGGATTTTTTTTGTCGAAATCCATAATAAAAGCGGTGATATTTTTGTCGTTTTCAATACGCGCAAAAACAATAAAAATTTCAGCAAAACCTGCATTGGAAATCCACATTTTTTGCCCGTTAATTTTATAATGTTTTCCATCGGCGGTTAATTGCGCCGTTGTTTTTCCTGAATTGGCGTCACTTCCTGCTCCTGGCTCAGTTAAACAATAGGCTCCAAATTTTTCGCCTGATGTTAAAGCCGGCAAGTATTTTTGTTTTTGTTCTTCGGTTCCATAAAAATAAATTGGCATCGTTCCAATACCTGTATGTGCACCAAAAGCAGTGGCTACCGAACCAGTTGCGGACGACATATAATCGGTTACCAACATCGTTGAAATAAATCCCATTCCAATTCCGCCATATTCTTCAGGAATAGAAACACCCAAAAATCCCAATTCCCCGGCTTTGCGCATTACGGATTCGGTTAGCGCATAATCTTTATTTTCAAAACGCTCTTTGTGCGGCCAAACTTCGCGGTCTATAAATTCAATAACCGCTTCTTTCATCATTTTTTGTTCTTCACTGAATTCTTCCGACACAAAAATATCTTCCGATTTAATTTCCTTTATTAGAAATTCTCCTCCTTTTATTGTTTCCATTTTAAGCCCCCTTTTATCCCCCGAAGGGGGAAATAACTACTTGAGGGAAGTAGGTTTTAAATGTTATTTTATATTTTCAATTTTAATAAGCCGGTTTGGCTGGCTAAAGTAATTCATATACTCCCGCAGCGCCTTGTCCTGTTCCAACGCACATCGTAACAATTCCGTATTTATTTTTTCTGGTGCGCATTTCGTTAAACAACTGCACAGAAAGTTTTGCGCCCGTACAACCCAGCGGATGTCCCAAAGCAATTGCGCCTCCATTCACATTCACAATTTCCTGATTGATGTCCAGTTCACGCATCACCGCCAAAGATTGCGAAGCAAATGCTTCATTCAGTTCAATTAAATCAATGTCTTTTAAAGTCAAGTTTGCTTGTTTCAGCGCTTTTGGAATTGCTTTTACCGGTCCGATTCCCATAATTCTAGGTTCAACGCCAACGGCCGCATAAGAAACCATTCGGGCAATTGGTTCAATATTTAATTCTTTCACCATTTCTTCACTCATCACCAATAAAAATGCGGCGCCATCACTCATTTGAGATGAATTTCCTGCGGTTACGCTTCCGTCAGCGGAAAAAACCGGTCGTAATTTTGACAAAGCTTCTATTGAAGTTTCTTTTCGCGGACCTTCATCTTTGGAAACCAAATAATTTTTGACTTGTTTCTTTCCGTTCTCGTCAATATAAATTTCTTCAATGTTGATGGGAACGATTCCACTCGTAAATTTTCCTTCAGCTTGNNGCGGTTAAACCCATTCCCCAGTAATAATCTTCATTTCCTTCTTTGGCAGTTTTATAATTTGGAACCGGACGATAACCGCCCATTGGGATGTAACTCATACTTTCCACGCCGCCGGCAATAATGCAATCGGCCATTCCCGATTGTATTTTAGCAACTGCAATGCTCACTGTTTCCAATCCCGAAGCGCAATATCGGTTGATGGTCATTCCTGGAACATCTTCAATTTTTAATCCCATTAACGAAATTAAACGCCCGATATTCAGTCCTTGTTCTGCTTCCGGCATTGCATTTCCCACCATCACGTCATCAATTCTTTTTTTATCAAGTTGCGGAAAATCCTTCAATAAATGTTCAATCGTTTCTGCGGCAAGTTCATCAGGCCGTTTAAACCTAAAAACTCCTTTTGGTGCTTTTCCCACTGCCGTTCTATATCCTTGTACTATATATGCTGTTCTCATTTTTTTATGTTTTTTGTTTTAAGTCTTTAGTTTAAGTTGTGAATCAAAAATTAAAAATGAATTTTAACTTTTAACCTATATCATTTAAACTTTTAACATTAATTGCGTAATGGTTTTCCGGTTTTTAACATATGTTCAATGCGCTCTAAAGTTTTGCGCTCTGTACATAAACTCATAAATGCCTCTCGTTCAAGGTCCAATAAATACTGTTCTGAAACATAAGTTGGTTCCGATAAATTTCCTCCGGCCATCACATAACCTAATTTATTGGCTATTTTTTTATCGTGTTCAGAAGCGTAATGGCCTTTTTCCAAACTGTCAGTTCCCACTAAAAACATTCCCAAGGCTTGTTGTCCGTAAACCAATGCTTTTTTAGGAATTGGTTGTGTGTAACCATCTTCCAGCATTTGAATGGCGTGACGTTTGGCCATTGCGATTTGGCGGTCTCTGTTAACCACAACAATGTCTTTATGCTCTTTGAAGAATCCTAAATCATAAGCTTCATAAGCCGAAGTTGCCACTTTTGCCATAGCCACATTGATAAAGTAATCGCGTAATTTGTTCAATTTCACGTCATCTTTCAGCAAACTTTCCGAAGCTCTCAACGCCATTTCTTTTGAACCGGCGCCACCAGGAATTATTCCAACGCCAAATTCAACCAAACCGATATACGTTTCTGCAGCGGCAATCACTTTATCGGCGTGCATACTCATCTCACAAGCGCCTCCAAATGTAAATCCGTGTGGTGCAATAATGGTCGGACAGGAAGAGTAACGCAAACGCATTACGGTATCCTGAAAATATTTTACGGAGTAGTTTAATTCGTCATATTCCTGTTCAACAGCCATCATAAAAACCATCCCTAAATTGGCGCCAACTGAGAAATTTGCGCCTTGGTTTCCTAATATCACAGCTTCATATTCTGTTTCTGCCAAATCTATTCCTTTGTTAATGGCCTGTAAAACTTCACCACCCAAGGTGTTCATTTTAGACTGGAATTCGATATTTAGTACACCATCACCTAAATGTTGGATGGAAGCGCCCGGAT
>DPCK01000030.1:16327-21206 GCA_003516285.1 Lutibacter sp.
AAATTCTTTCTGTAAAATTCACCTGCTTTGTCTTTTCCTTTTACCAGCACTTTAAATCGATCGATAACGTGATCAATGGTTTTGGTGAGTTCAAGCGTTGCGAAATTTGCTTTTTTATTTGGCCGGTATTCTAAGGTATTTAAATCTAAAGAAAGAATATTTCTTTGTCCATTTTCAGTGACCATTTTATAGAATCCTTGTTTGGTTTTGCTTCCCAACCATTTGTTTTTCATCATGGTATCGATAAACTCGGGAAGTTTAAACAATTCGTGTGCTTCATCATTCGGGCAATTTTCATAGATGCCGTTTGCCACGTGAACCAACGTATCCAATCCAACCACATCAACAGTTCTAAAAGTGGCTGATTTTGGCCTGCCGATAACCGGACCTGTTAATTTATCAACTTCTTCAATGGTCAATCCCAATTCTTTAACTTGATGGAACAAGCTCATAATTCCGAAAATACCAACTCTGTTTCCTATAAATGCAGGAGTGTCTTTTGCCAAAACCGAAGTTTTTCCTAAGAATTTTTCACCGTACATCATTAAGAAGTCCACAACTTCCTGCTTGCAGTCCGGACCGGGAACCACTTCAAAAAGTTTTAAATAGCGCGGCGGATTGAAAAAGTGGGTAACGGCAAAATGCTGCTGAAAATCGTCGCTTCTGCCTTCATTCATAAATTTTATGGGAATACCCGAAGTGTTGGAAGTAATCAACGTACCTGGTTTTCTGAATTTTTCAATTTTTTCAAAAACCTGTTGTTTAATGTCCAATCGCTCAACAACAACCTCAATAATCCAATCTACGTCTTTAATTTTATGCAAATCATCGTCTAAATTTCCTGTAGAAATTCTTTCGGCAAATTTGATGTTATAAATAGGAGAAGGTTTCGATTTTAAAGAAGCGTTTAAACTTTCATTTACAATTCTGTTGCGAACAAATTTATTTTCAAGGGTGAGTCCTTTTGCTTTTTCTGCTTCATTTAATTCACGGGGAATAATGTCGAGCAGCAAAACTTCTACACCAATGTTTGCAAAATGACAAGCAATTCCCGATCCCATAATTCCGGATCCGATGACAGCTATTTTTTTTATTGGTCTTTTCATAAGATATTGGTATTTATTTTTTATTTGGTCGGTTTATTATTAAAAATAATTTTTTCATTAATTAATTTGCTAATGGTTTGGGTCACTTCAAAAAAGTGATTTATTTTTTCTTCTGAAATATGCTTTCTGATTGTTTCATTAAATATAAGAACGTGCTCTTTAGAAATATTTCGTTTTTCAAGTCCGAATTCCGTAATTTTTATCAGAATTCCCCTTCCGTCCATAGGATTTTTTTCTCTATAGATGAGATCTTTTTCCTCCATACTTTTTAGAATACGTGAAAGACTGGTAGGTTCCATCCCCATTAACGGTCCCAACGCGGTTGATGGCGTTCCATTTTCAATATCTACATTCAATAAAACAAAGGCCATTGCCATCGTACTGTCGTGCTTTGCCGCCTGTTCGTTATACATTTTAGCCACTGATTGCCAGGTAGCTCTAAGTGCATGATCTATAGTTTGTTCTTTTTGCATTTATCAAATATATAAAAAAAATACTATGCGCGCATAATAAATTAAATAAAAATTATTTTGTTTGTTTATTATGGAAAAAAAGAATAAGTTTAAAAAACTATTCACAAACTTTTAATTATGGCAACAAAAGAGCTTATCGGTAAAATTATCATACAGGAAAAAATAGATACGATAGATGAAAACAAGCTTCCTAACACATTTGTAATCAATGTACCGGATCCTTATAAAAATTATTATGGAAGGTTTACGGAAATTGTGAAACCGGTATCCATTATTTTTGTGACCAAAACACCCAATTCTTTTGAAAAAATATTGCGTGTCACCAAAAAAATTAACGAGAAATATAATTTGAAATTGGACGGTGCAAAATGCGAGGTGACTATGAATTCCAGAAAGTTAGATGGCGTTAGGGTAAAGGGAATAAACCGCTTTCACGAAATTGGACAAATCCAGCAATATTATAAAGATGAAGGTTATGATTTTGCAAAAAGCGAAAAATTTAAGTCTACGGAAGTCTTAATAAGGATCAATCGTTTTTTCAATGTAGATGAAGTTGAGAAAGGAATTTATCATTCTCACAATGAAGATGAGGTTTACTATATTGAAGTGCCAAGATATATGTCTTGGGAAGAGTTTAAAAAAATAACACAGGAAATAAAGCACAACATCCCCGATGCAAATTACGATATCGCAAAAGGAATTTTTTACGTAAATCACGGAATTACGGAAATATTGCGGGTAGTAAAACCAAAAGCGACTATGGAATTATTGAAGACCATCAAGAAAAAATATATTGAAAAGCTGGAATAATTTTATAATAAGATTAACCAAGTTTTAGCAAAATAGTTCTATTTTCGTCCTTCGAATCAAAAACTATACAATGAGCAATGTTTTAAGGGTTGAAAATGTCTGTAAAAACTACGGAAGTTTTACGGCATTGAACAACGTTTCTATATCTGTGCCAAAGGGAAGTATTTTTGGATTATTGGGTCCCAATGGTGCCGGAAAAACATCTTTAATCAGAATCATAAACCAAATTACTTTACCCGATAGCGGAACCGTTTATTTAGATGACGAAATTTTGCAACCACATCATATTCAGCATATTGGATATTTGCCGGAAGAACGTGGTTTATATAAAAGTATGAAAGTAGGCGAACAGGCTTTATATTTGGCCCAGCTAAAAGGAATGTCGAAAGAAGAAGCCAAAAAGAGATTAAAATATTGGTTTGAAAAATTTGAAATTACCCATTGGTGGGACAAAAAAATTCAAGAACTTTCTAAAGGAATGGCTCAAAAAGTGCAATTTATAGTGACAGTGATGCACAGTCCGAAATTGTTGATTTTTGATGAACCTTTCAGCGGATTCGATCCCATAAATGCCAATTTAATCAAAGATGAAATTTTAAATTTGAGAGATGAAGGCGCCAGCATCATTTTTTCCACACACAGAATGGAATCGGTAGAGGAAATGTGCGACTATATTGCTTTGATCAACAAATCGAATAAAATACTGGACGGAAAGTTAAAAGACATCAAACAGCAATTTAAAACCAACCAGTTTGAAGTTGGTTTGTTGACTGCAGATACAACGCTTTTGTTAAATCAGATCAACGCACAATTTAGCGTGGAAAATTCCAAAACAACTTCATTTAATGATGATTTACGACTTTTAATCAGTTTAAAAAACGGGGAAACTTCAAAAGATTTGATTGAATTTTTAAACAATAAAGCACAGATAACGCATTTTACGGAAGTTATACCAAGTGTCAACGACATATTTTTGCAATCAGTAGCTTCTAATAGTTGAAAGAAATGGACAAATTAAAATTAATCATAAAAAGAGAGTTTTTGGCGAAGGTTAAGAACAAATCATTTATTGTAATGACCGTTTTGAGTCCGCTAATGGTGGTCGGACTTTTTTCCTTGATCATTTTTTTAAATGAAAAAAATGCGGAAGAAATTCGCACCATCGCTTTTGTTGATGAATCTCAACAATTTACTGATGCTTTTGAAGATTCAGATGCCGTTAAATATATAAATTTAACAAGTCTGGGAATTGAACAAGCAAGAGAAAAAACCAAAGAATTTTATTACGGATTGTTGGTGATTCCCAAAAGTGACAGTTTGAGCGAACTTTCAAACGGCATCACTTTTTTTTCCAACGATACGCCAAGTTTAACGGTTTTGAGCAGCATAGAAAGCAAACTGGAAAAGAAAATAAGAAATTTAAAAATAGCGCAATTACAAATTGATGTTGACAAAATAAAGTCCATAGAAACAAAAGTGACCATAGACGCCGAAAATTTTTCCGGGGAAAAATCCTCTAAAATTGGGAGTGTTTTGCGGATGTTTGCAGGTGGTGGTTTTGGTTATTTAATTTTTATGTTTATCATTATTTACGGAACTTCAGTGATGCGCAGCGTCATAGAAGAAAAAACCAGCCGAATTATAGAAGTGATCATTTCATCAGTAAAACCTTTTCAATTAATGATGGGAAAAATTATTGGAAATGCGATGGCTGGTATTTTGCAATTTATTATTTGGATGGTGATTGGCGGAATTTTATTGTTTGCCATTACCTTATATTTTGGAGTTGGCGAAGTTAGTTCGAGTTCCGCTCAAATGGCTCCTGAAATGGTTCAGCAAATGCAAAATTCGAGCAATAATGATTTACAACTCATACTTCAGGAAATTAAGAATTTGCCCATTCTCACGATGTTTTTTTCATTCATCATTTATTTTTTGGGCGGTTATTTAATTTACAGTTCCATTTATGCGGCAATTGGCGCGGCAGTTGACAGTGAAACCGATACGCAACAATTTATGATGCCTGTTTTAATGCCTTTGGTGATTGCCATTTATGTCGGTTTTTCGGTGATTGAAAATCCGCACGGACCAATTGCATTGGCTTTTTCTTTATTCCCGCTTACATCGCCAATTGTGATGTTGATGCGAATTCCTTTTGGCGTTCCTTGGTGGCAATTAATTACATCAATATCGCTGTTAATTGTTACTTTTATTGGAATGGTGTGGTTTGCAGCCAAAATTTATAGGGTTGGAATTTTAATGTATGGGAAAAAACCTAGCTATAAAGAAATTTACAAATGGCTTAAATATTAATTTACAATATACGATTTCTGCTCTTTGACTCCGTTCAGGGTGACGGATTTACGATTTATTATTAAAAATATAACTGATAAGAATAGAGAAATTAAAAAATTTATAATTCACTTATTCTTTTTAAAACGACTAAAAAATGCCGAAAATATTAATTATTGAAGATGAAGCTTCCATCCG
>DPCK01000075.1 GCA_003516285.1 Lutibacter sp.
CTGAAAATTCAAAATCCGGTGATTTCAAATGCGGATATTGATAAATTAAAAAACATTGACCATCCCGATTTTAAATCCGTTTCAATTTCAACGCTTTACGACATCACTAAAGGACTGAATGGTATTGAGGCTGCCTTAAAAGATATGGTAAAACAGGCTTACAAAGCAGTTTCCGAAGGATGCAATATCATTATCTTATCCGACAGAAATGTGAATGAACATTATGCGCCAATCCCAATTTTGCTAAGCTGCTCTTATGTTGGAAGCCAGTTAAGTAAATTGGGGCAACGTTCCAGTTTTGGCATTGTGATAGAATCGGCTGAACCGCGCGAACCGCATCATTTTGCCACTTTATTCGGTTATGGCGCAAGTGCCGTTAACCCATATATGATCAATGAAATTATCAGACAACAAATTGAAGATGAAGAAATTATAGGAATTACTGCAGAAAAAGGCATTCAAAATTTCAATAAAGCGATTGCCACCGGAGTTTTGAAAATTATGAATAAAATTGGCATTTCCACTTTGCATTCGTACAGGGCTTCCCAAATTTTTGAAATTTTAGGTTTAAACAGTGCTTTCACAGAAGAATATTTTCCAAATACACCTTCACGAATTGAAGGAATTGGCTTGTATGATATTGAAAAAGAAATTTTCCTGCGTCACAGAAGTGCCTTTCCTCCTATTAAAATAGAAGGAAGCCTTCCTTTAAACATTGGTGGAGATTACCGTTGGAGACGAAACGGAGAACGTCATATGTTCAATCCCACCACGGTTTCAAAACTGCAGCAAGCCGTGCGCACCAACAGTTATGAAAGCTATGAAGTTTATGCCAAAGACATTAATGAGCAAAGCAAAAAATTAATGACGCTGCGCGGAATGTTTGAATTTAACAATTTAGACCCGATTGCTCTGGAAGAAGTAGAACCTTGGACAGAAATTGTAAAACGTTTTAAAACCGGTGCGATGTCGTATGGCTCCATCAGCCAGGAAGCCCACGAAAATTTAGCCATTGCGATGAATCGTATTGGCGGGAAAAGCAATTCGGGAGAAGGCGGAGAAAATAAAAACCGCTTCAGAAAAGATTTAAATGGCGATAGCCGAAACAGTGCCATTAAGCAAGTGGCATCGGGAAGATTTGGTGTTTCCACCAATTATCTAACCAATGCTAAAGAAATTCAAATCAAAATGGCACAAGGCGCAAAACCCGGAGAAGGTGGCCAGTTGCCGGCCGATAAAGTATTGCCTTGGATTGCAGAGTGCAGAAGTTCAACACCATATGTTGGATTGATTTCACCACCGCCACATCACGATATTTATTCCATTGAAGATTTGGCCCAACTGATTTTCGATTTAAAAAACGCGAACAGGGAAGCCAGAATCAATGTGAAACTTGTTTCTAAAGTAGGCGTTGGAACCATTGCCGCCGGTGTTGCAAAAGCCAAAGCTGATGTGATTTTAATTTCGGGTTATGATGGCGGTACAGGCGCATCACCATTAACTTCGCTTAGACACGCAGGATTGCCTTGGGAACTTGGCATTGCTGAAGCACAGCAAACATTGGTGCTGAACAATTTAAGAAACAGGGTGGTTTTAGAATGTGACGGACAGCTAAAAACGGGACGTGATGTTGCCATTGCGTGTTTATTGGGTGCCGAAGAATTTGGTTTTGCCACAGCGCCTTTGGTAGCTTCCGGCTGTATTATGATGCGTAAATGCCATTTAAATACTTGTCCGGTCGGCATTGCAACACAGGATCCGGAATTGCGCAAAAACTTTAAAGGAACACCTGAACACGTGATTAATTTTATGTATTTCGTCGCCAAAGAATTGCGTAAAATAATGGCGTCATTAGGATTTAGGACCATCAATGAAATGGTCGGCCAAAGCCAAAAAATTAATGTAAATAAGGCCCTTGAGCACGCCAAAGCAAAAGGGCTCGACTTGTCCCCTATTTTACACCAGCCAAAAACGCAAAAACCATTGCACAATACGGAATCCCAAAACCACGAACTGGAAAATGTACTGGATTTTGATATTTTAAGAATGGGGCATCCGGCAATTTACAGAAAAGAAAAAATGTTTTTGGAATTTCCGATAAAAAATACAGACAGAACCGTTGGCGCCATCGTCAGCAATGAATTGTCCAAAATTTATGGAGATAATGGTTTGCCGGAAGATACTTTGAATCTGAAATTTAAAGGTTCGGCCGGACAAAGTTTTGGGGCATTTGCCACCAAAGGTTTGACGATGCAAGTTGACGGAAACACCAACGATTATTTGGGAAAAAGCCTGTCGGGCGCAAAATTAATCATTAAAAAACCTGATGAAGCCACTTTCGCTTCAGATGAAAATATTATTGTGGGAAATGTTTCACTTTACGGCGCCACCAATGGCGAAGCATACATCAACGGTATTGCAGGTGAACGTTTTTGTGTTAGAAATTCGGGCGCTATTGCGGTCGTTGAAGGCGTTGGAGACCACGGATGTGAATATATGACTGGCGGTAAAGTGGTGGTTTTGGGAAAAACAGGAAGGAATTTTGCGGCAGGAATGAGTGGCGGAATTGCCTATGTTTATGATGAAAAACAAAAATTCAAAAATGGGTTGTGCAATATGGAAATGGTTGCGTTTGATCCCATTTTTGAAGCAGATGAAAAGGAATTAAAACAATTGATCAAAAATCATTTTAAGTATACGAATAGCGATTTGGCCTACAGAATTTTAGATGATTGGGAAAATAGTTTGACAAATTTTGTAAAAGTGATGCCAACCGAGTACAAAAAAGCATTGATGAGGCTTGAAATGGAAAATAATATTAAAACAGCAACTGTTTAGTTATGGGAAAAGTTACCGGATTTAAAGAGTTTGAAAGAAAAGAGGAAACGTATGTTTCTGTAAAAGAAAGGATTAAAAATTATACTGAATTTACCGTGCCTTTAAAAACAGATGAAGTTGAAAAGCAAGGTTCCCGTTGTATGGATTGTGGCATTCCTTTTTGCCAAAGTGCTTGTCCACTTGGAAACTTGATTCCCGATTTTAACGATATGGTTCACGAAAAGAAATGGAAAAAAGCATTGGAAATTTTGCATTCCACCAATAATTTCCCTGAATTTACAGGAAGATTATGTCCAGCGCCCTGCGAACAAGCCTGTGTATTGGGAATTATAAATCCGCCCATAACCATAGAAAATTTAGAAAAAAATATTGTTGAAAAAGGATTTGAAAACGGATGGATTAAAGCCCAGCCTCCAACCAGCAGAACGGGCAAAAAGGTTGCGGTTGTGGGATCAGGACCAGCAGGTTTGGCTGCTGCACAACAATTAAACAGGGCCGGACATTCGGTAACCGTTTTTGAAAGGGATGATGCTTTGGGTGGTTTGCTGCGTTACGGCATTCCGAATTTTAAATTGGAAAAAGAAATTATCGACAGGAGAATTGACATTTTAAAAGAAGAAGGCATTGAGTTTAAAACAAACATAAATGTAGGCGTAAATTATCCTGTCGAAAAATTGGATGAATTTAATGCAGTTATTTTATGTGGCGGCGCAACAATTAGCAGGAAATTACAGGCAAAAGGGGCTGAAATTAAAGGAATTGTGCAAGCGATGACTTTTTTAAAACAGCAAAATAAACGAAATGCAGGAATCGCCATAGAAGGGGAAGAAATTTTTGCCACCGACAAAAACGTCATAGTTATTGGCGGCGGCGATACCGGCTCCGACTGTATTGGCACCTCAAACCGTCACGGCGCAAAAAGCGTAACCAACTTTGAAATTATGCCTAAACCGCCTTTAAATAGGTGTGAAACAACGCCTTGGCCATTCTGGCCGTTGAAACTCAAAACTTCAACTTCCCACGAAGAAGGCTGTGACAGAAACTGGCTAATTTCAACCAAGGAATTTATCGCTGATGAAAAAGGAAATTTGAAAGCATTAAAAACAGTGAATGTTGAATGGGTTCTAAAACCTGGCGAAAGACCGGCTTTAAGAGAAATTGAAGGCACCGAAAAGGTTTGGCCTTGCGAGTTGGTATTATTGGCTATGGGATTCAAGGGTCCGGAAGCGACTTTAAGCGAGCAATTGGGACTTAAAACCGACTTTAGAAGCAATTACCAAGCGTCGGAAACAGAATTTCAAACAAACGTGCCGCACATTTTTACTGCCGGCGATATGCGCAGGGGACAATCCTTAATTGTCTGGGCAATTTCTGAAGGACGGGAAGCCGCTAAAAAAGTAGACGAATATTTAATGGGTTACAGCAATTTACCGACCAAAGGAAAAGGCGATTTAATTGGCGTTTAAATTTCTTTAAAGAAAATATTTTTTAAAAATAATCTGAATAAAACTCACCTATTGCTTCAGCTTAGGTGTTTTTTTTTCGTAAATTACAAGTCGATTTATAATACACGATTTTTGATTTTAGATGCTGGATTTTGAATTAGAACTTGAACATTTAACATTTCAACTTTTAACATATAACTTTTAGCAATACCAATAACCTCATTAAACTAAATAAAGACAGTTACTCCATGAAAAGCAGAAAATTATTGATGATCCCTGGCCCTATTGAATTTGAACCAAAAGTACTGCAGGCATTAGGCGCTCCCACAACCAGCCACGTGGCGCCAAATTTTATTGAAACTTTTGGAAATTGCATAGCATTGATGCGAAAAGTTTGGTTAGCTCCAACCGGACAGCCTTTTGTAGTAGCGGGAACTGGAACTTTTGCGATGGATATGGCAGCTGCCAATTTGATTGAACCAAACGATGATGTTTTGGTGATTTCAACTGGGTATTTTGGAGAACGCTTCGCGGAAATCTCAAAACGCTATGGGGCAAATGTCACTATGTTGGCTTCTGAAACGGGAAATGTTGTTTCATTAGTTGACATTGAAAAAGCACTTTCTGCCAAAAAATATAAATTAATGACCATCACGCATGTTGATACGTCGACCGGCGTTTTGGTAGATCCAAAACCCATCGCCGAATTGGCAAAAAAATACGGTACCCTTTCCATTTTAGATGGTGTTTGTTCTGTTGCCGGTGAAGAAATACAGCAAGAGGAATGGGGAGTTGATGTGGTCTTGACAGCCTCTCAAAAAGCGATTGGCGTGCCTCCTGGCTTGGCCTTGCTGGTTGTTTCCCAAAAAGCAATGGAAATATTCAAAAACCGGAACACACCTGTGGGTAATTATTATGCCGATTTCAACAATTGGCTGCCCATTATGCAGGCCTATGAAAACAGACAACCTTCCTATTTTGGAACGCCACCTGTAAATCTGGTTGCTGCTTTAGAAGTGAGCTTGCAACAAATTATTTCCGAAGGAATGGAACATCGGTTTTTGCGACACCAAAAAATTGCATCCGCTTTTCGTGAAGCTATGATTGCTTTGGGATTGAAACTATTGCCTATTCATAAAAACTTGTCGGCCAATACACTTACCGCTGTTTATTTTCCTGAAAATATTATAGGAAGTGCCTTTTTGGGCAATATTTCTAAGAACGACGTTATTTTAGCCGGCGGATTGTTGCCATCGCACAAAACATTGTATTTTAGGGTTGGTCATATGGGAAGCGTAAACAATAACGATATTATTGCTGTAATTGCAGCCATTGAAAGCGCTTTGTTTGCAACTGAATTTCCTTTTGAAATGGGCATTGGTTTAAAAACCGCCTTAAAAATATTGAATAATTAGTTTATTTTAGAATATAGAAGAGAGAGAAAAGACTTTTAAAAATTTCAAGTTACAGATTTTCTATCCAAAATTTAAACAGTTAAAATATTAATCAATTCACCGTAAACAATTACCTTAAAATTGCCTTAAAATCAACAACAACTGATTTTAATCATTATTTATTTTGGCAATCGCACTTAATTTAGACCTTGTTTTAAAAAATGTGATTAATTTAAAAATAAAGTGATGAAAAAAATTGTATTCGTTTTAGTGATGGCACTTGCCGTAATTTCCTGTAAAACAGATGATAAAAAAGTACAAGACACAAATAAAACTTCCGAAACTGCTGAAATTCCATTTTTGGCATTGGGAGAATTTGATGCAAAAGCCGGAGAATTTGTAAATAAACAAGTAAAAGTTCAGGGAATTGTTGACCACGTTTGCAAGCACAGCGGAAAAAAAATATTGTTGGTTTCCGATGAAGGCAATATTCATATTACTGCCGAAGAACGATTTGATGCAGCATTAACGGGAAGTGAAATTGCATTTAACGGCATTGTGGTTGAAGAAAGAATAGACGAATCGTATTGTTTAAAAATGGAAGAAGACAATATTAAAAGCCATTCCGAAGGAGCAACAAACAATGAACTGTTTGAAACCAAAAAGAAAAATATTCAAGCCTACAGAGACCAAATGAAAGCTGAAAATACCGATCATATTTCATTGTATACTTTAAAATATGTTTCTCATTCCGTAATAGAATAATCGATTTTTGTTTATGAAAAATTTACGAAAATGGAGCAGAATTCTACATAGGGATATTGGTTTCTTTTTTATTGGCACCACGTTAATTTATGCAATTTCAGGAATTGCCTTGAACCATTTGGGTGACTGGAATCCGAATTATTCTGTTGAAAATAAGAGTTTCACTACTGAAATCAATCTGGAAAATAACGCTTCAGTAAAAAATAATATTTTGTTGTTGCTGGAAGAAGTTGATGACAAAGAAAACTACAAACAGCACTACTACCCCAATGCCCAAAATTTAAAAATATTTTTAAAAGGCGGTTCTTCAATTATGGTGGATGTGGAAAGCGGAGCCGGAAGGGCCGAGTATCTAAAAAAACGGCCAGTTTTTTATGAAGCAAACTATTTGCACTACAACCCCAACAAAATTTGGATGTGGTTTTCGGATATTTTTGCCGGTGCGCTGATTCTGTTTTCCATCACTTCCTTATTTATGATCAAAGGAAAAAAAGGCGTGATTGGCCGCGGCGGAATTTATATAGTGTTGGGAATTATTATTCCAATCCTGTTTTTGGTGTATTATCTTTAAAAGAGTAGAGACAATAGAATAGAGAATAGAGACAAATTTGCCCTTCCACTGCGCTCAGGGTGACATATTTTGATTTTGTATCGAACAAATAAACAATAACATTTCAACATTTAACGCTATAACTTCTTATAAGAATTAAGCAACATAAAATCGGTCAAAACCATTGCGGCCAAAGCTTCAACGATTGGAACGGCGCGTGGCACCACACAAGGATCGTGACGGCCTTTTCCGTGCATTTCAACAATATTTCCTTCATTATCGATGGTTTGTTGCGCTTGCATAATGGTGGCGACAGGTTTAAAAGCCACCCGAAAATAGATATCCATTCCGTTGCTGATGCCGCCTTGAATTCCGCCGGAAAGGTTTGTTGTGGTGGTTCCGTCGGCATTAAAAATATCGTTGTGTTCGCTTCCTTTCATCCTTGCACCACAAAATCCACTCCCATATTCGAAGCCTTTTACGGCATTGATGGAAAGCATTGCTTTACCGAGTGCGGCGTGTAATTTATCGAAAATTGGTTCGCCCAAACCAACAGGCACATTTTGAATAACACAGGTTACGGTTCCTCCTATGGTGTCGCCCTGTTTTTTAATTTCATTGATGCGGGCAATCATTTTTTCGGCAGTTGCGGTATCCGGACAACGGACATCGTTGCTTTCAATATTGTTGAAATCGACATCCTGATAAGGTTTTTCCATAAAAATATCGCCCACCGAAGAGGTAAAAGCATTGATTTTTATGTGGGAAATTACCTGTTTTGCAACAGCGCCGCCCACAACCCAATTTGCAGTTTCACGGGCAGAAGTGCGTCCGCCGCCGCGATAATCGCGAACACCATATTTTTTATCATAGGTATAATCGGCATGGGAAGGACGATAGGCATCTTTTATGTGCGCATAATCATTGGAACGCTGATTGGCATTTTTGATGATAAATCCGATGGAAGCGCCTGTGGTTTTTCCTTCAAAAATTCCGGATAAAAATTGCACTTCATCAGGTTCTTTGCGTTGGGTCACAATTTTTGACTGGCCAGGTTTTCTTCGATCCAACTCTTTTTGAACGGTTTCCAGATTCAATTTAATTCCTGCCGGACAGCCGTCTATGATTCCGCCAATTGCTTCGCCGTGAGATTCCCCGAATGTGGTGAGCGTAAATATTTTTCCAAATGTATTTGCCATCGTGCTATTTTAAGTAACAAATGTAAAAAAAAGAATTTTAAGGAGGATTTATTTATCGATTGAAATAAGCAGCAAACGCTAAAATTCACAACATTTGTGAATTTGAAAAATAATTGATTTTTGTTTTGATTATCTGGCGTTAGGTTAAAGGCAAAATTATTGAATCGTGGTTCAATTTGCGCTAGGGATTGCAGTGGAAAACCTTTTTTGATTCGCCTTTTGGCGAAGTAAAAAAGATTGAAACGTAAAGCCCGACCCGCAGGGAAGCGCCCAAATTAATTTAGAAAAACCAGAGTTTAATGGCCATAATGACCACCATCACAATCATAAATATTTTAACTACACCATCACCTTTTTTTACAGACCAACGGCTGGCAAACCAACCGCCAACAGCGCTTCCTACGGCAAGCAACAAGCCGTATTTCCAATTAATTTTGTCGTTGGCCAAAAAAATCGCGAGGGAAGCCACCGTAAAAACCAAGGTCACAGTGACCTTAATGGCATTGCTTTTTACCAAGGAAATATTGTTAACGGATGACAGTACCAACAGCATCATAAAACCAACTCCGGCTTGTATAAATCCGCCATATATGCCCACAAAAAAGAAAAGTAAAACACTGATCCACAAATGTTTGCCGGTAGTGCGTTCCAATAGATTAAATTGTTTGTATTTTTGGTTTAAAACCATATAAATCACGACTAAAACCATCACAATTGCCAAAATTCTA
The DNA here is from genome assembly GCA_003516285.1 of Lutibacter sp. Lineage (GTDB taxonomy): Bacteria > Bacteroidota > Bacteroidia > Flavobacteriales > Flavobacteriaceae > Lutibacter. The sequence goes on from DPCK01000075.1 coordinate 8,920, forward strand.
TTAAAAGTTTCACCTTTGATGTCGACAGCAATCTGGGCACCAATTAATGCGCCAATTAATGCGGAAATACTGACATAGATGCTGAACGGAAAAGTGAGAATCCCTTTGCTTTTAAAGCCTGCCGTAGTGGAAATGCTTTGAAACAAAATTCCAATTCGGTTTGTGCCGTTCGCCACATTTGGCGGCAATCCCAAAAAAATTAGGATGGGTAAGGTTAGTAATGAGCCTCCGCCCGCGATGGTATTTATTATGCCTGCAACAAAACCGATAACGATTAATACAACAATTTCTAAAATTGGATTCATCTGATAATTTAAGTACTCAAATGTACAGAAATATTCGCTGAAAAATATCCTAAAAAAAACACTAAAAAGTTTCAGAAAAACAAAAAAGGGTTCTATATTTGCCCTCGCTAAAGGAGAAATGGCAGAGTGGTCGATTGCGGCAGTCTTGAAAACTGTTGAGGGTCACACCTCCGGGGGTTCGAATCCCTCTTTCTCCGCTGAGAGAACACCAAATCTCAACAAAAGCCCATAAACTTAATGTTTATGGGCTTTTTCGTTTTCTCAAAATACCATATAAAACCATATAAAAAGAGGCCAATTCGGTGTCAGTTGAAAAAAACCTCAACTGACACCGAATTTTCCTGTACCCATTGATTTTATTAGACTTCCGAGAGGAAACTTTATTTATTTTTTTGTATATTTATGATACAAAAAATTGTTTAGACTATGGAAAATTCATTCAACCTAATTTTTTACATTAAAAAGACCAAAGCAGATCCCAGAGGAAAAACAATGATTTATATGAGAATCACTGTAAATGGTGGGCGTTCCGAGCTTAGCATCCAAAGAAAAGTCGATATTCTTAAATGGAATAATCAAGCCGGAAAGGCCTCAACTAAACACTATGTTTAGCAGGTAATTCAGACTGCCTAAGTATCAATAATTAAAACGAAATCACATCATATATAAAAAAATATAATAAATTCCTGAAGTCTATTTTAACTTATTTTGTTAATTTAGTAAACCACATTAATTGCTGACAATCTGGATATATAAGAATACAATATTGTTTTATTGGGAAAATATTATTAACAATGTGCTATTTTATATGGAATAAAACAAGCTGTATGCTATGTTAAAAACATGATTCTAATCAAAATACTTAATTAATGGAAACAATATTATTAGGAGAAAAAGAGGTTTATCCAAATAAAGAAGTTTTAGAAAAAGTTTTAGGAGAAAGTTATTTGGCGTTTAATGAGCTAATAGAAACTATCTCAAATGAAAAATATGCTCTTGTACCAGATTGGAGATTTTATAAAGATGGACAATCTTGGTTATGCAACGTTTCCAATAAAAAAAAGACTGTGTGTTGGATTTCAGCTTGGAATAAATTCTTTAAAGTTGGATTCTATTTTACCGAAAAAACACGTTTAGGAATTAATGAATTGGATATTGAAAATAGAATTAAAGAAGATTTTAGTCAAAGTAAAAATATTGGCAAACTAATTCCTTTAGTAATTGATGTGTCAAGAATAGAACAAATTGACGATGTGCTTAAAATAGTTGAATACAAAAAGAAATTAAAATAACATTATAACTCTTTCATACATAAAACACAGCACACAACACCTCATAAAATTTATGCTCAAATCGGATTTAGTACAAACCGACAAAAATTCAATAAAAATATGGCGTAGGCGGAAAAATCTCCGATTTTTACGGCGCACAAACCATATACAAACTCGTTGTGCAACATTTTTGACTCGTCCTGAAAAATATTATGATTTTTTGCCTCCTAAAAAACTAGCAACTAAAGCTATAATTCCTAGTCCTATAGTAATATAAGAATTGGTGTTATCTTGTGCTTCAACATTTAAAGGACCAACACTTATTGCTGCTTCTGGTCTAACCATGGTGTAAATTCCATAAGCTAATAGTACAATTCCCGCTACCATTAAAACTGTTTTGACTGTTTTATTCATAATAATTTAGTTTATTTATTTATGAAAGATAATAAAAAAAATTAGAAACCTTTTATAATTAAGAAGAACCATGGGTCAAACGTTGCAAAACATCGTATATTTTATTTTCAAATCTGCTTTAGACAATTCAACTTTAGTACTTTATTCAAAAAATCACCCGCATTTTCAACAGTATGCCACTCCTCCTCCTGAACTTGTTTCTCCGATGAGAAAACATCAAATCTCATCAAAAGCCCATAAACTTAATGTTTACGGGTTTTTTGATTTTGGCGAAATTTTTAAAATAATAGCTAAGTTTAAAAAGTGAATTAATATAATAAATTAAAAAATTCTTAGCGTTTACTTTGTTATTTTTGCTAAAGATTTATTTCAAAATGCCATTAAAAAAAAAGCAACGCGCTGCCTTAAGTACCTATTTCTTTTTATCGGGTTTATGTTTTGCCACTTGGGCATCGCGAATTCCTACCATAAAAGATTTTTTCAATTTCAATGAAGCTCAATTAGGCACCGTACTACTTTCAATGCCAATTAGTTCACTTATTGGATTGCCAATTTCAGGTTGGCTTGTTTCAAAATTTGACAGTCGTTTGCCTCTAATTGTGGCAATGATGTTTTTAACATTGGCCTTATCTTTTATTGGTTTTGCAGACACCCCTTTTTTGTTGGTTACGGCGCTAAGTTTGTATTCTTTTAGTTCCCGTATTTTATATATTTCAATGAATACGCAATCTATTACCATTCAAAAAAAATATACAAAAAAAATTGTGGGCTCTTTTCACGGTCTTTGGAGTACTGGCGGATTGTTAGGGGTTGTTTTTTCGACCATTATGGTAAAATACAATGTGCCTTTACACAGCCACTTAACCATAATAGCCGTATTTATAGCAATCCTTTCCTTATTGGTATTCTCCTATACACTTAAGAATGATAAATCAACTTTTGGCAATAAATTAATTTTTGGGAAACCTGATCCTTTTATTTTCTATTTAGGATTGCTGGTCTTTTTTGCTGCAATTTGTGAAGGAGGAATGTTCGATTGGAGCGGTGTTTATTTCAAAGAAGTGATAAATGAACCTATTTTTACCTATGGATATTTATTATTTATGGCTGCTATGGCTTTCTCCAGGTTTTATTCAGACAAATTAATGGATGCTATTGGATTGAAAAAAACCTATATTTTTAGTTCGCTGTTAATTGCTGTTGGTATTTTATTGGCAATTACCTTCCCCTATTTCTATCCGGCTTTGATAGGTTTTTGCTTAGTAGGTTTGGGAACGGCCGCTATATTCCCGATGACATTTATGCTTGCGGGAACCTCAAAAAAATATTCACCTGGAATGGCGATTTCAATTATATCAACCTATGCAACAGTTGGAATGCTTATTGGTCCGCCGTTGGTAGGCTATGTGGCACACGCATTTAGCTTAAAGTATGCCTTTTATATTTTTGTTGTTGCTGGTTTGCTATTTATACCATTGTCACAACTTTTCTTCAAATATCAGGAAAAAAATAAATAAAATAAAAAAACCCACCACAGATAGACTATGGTGGGAAAATTGCTATGAAAAAGAAGGTCATTAAAGACCTAAGTATAATTATAACGTAACTAATTCTATAAAAGTATTCAAAACAATTTTTTTAAGTTTTTTCTTTTCCCTGCTACAAGAAATTAATAAGGGTCCCTGACGATTTCTAGCTTGTAAAGCATTTAGGGTCTTTTGTTCTGCGTATTTTAGAGTAACATTTGGATCTGGTGATAAAGATGAACAGAACATTACCAATGTAAAAAAGTGAAAATTAATTAGTAAATAATTAAGGCTTTTATATTAGTTTAGAGGAATGAAATACGTTAAAGGTATCGCCCTATTTTTTTTAGTTTTAAGTCTTTTGCAAACTACGTCTTGCAACAACAAGGAGCGCAGTAAAACTTCTGAAAAGCCTTCAGAAGACGCCGTCAGTTCTTATATTCAAAAAATGAAAGATGCATCTTTTGGGGATACTATTTGTTTAAAATATGCGAACAAAGCCATCGAAATTGAAAAAAAAACCAATCCTGATTCAAAACGGATTGAAGAAATACTAATTCATAAGATTTATTTATTTGGCAACCTGAAAAAGCTTGACAGTGCCATAAACAGCAGCAAAGAATTATTGCAAATAACAATCAATAAAAAAGATTCTGCCGCTATTGGAAGTAATTATGCCAGATTGGCCTATTATTATGGACTAAACTATGAAAAAGACAGTGCTTTCCTAAGTTATGAACGATCCAAACAAATTCATATAAATCTGGGTGACAGCGCAAGAATTGGTGAAAATTTAGCGCAAATGGCCATCATACAATCTGATCTTGGCGATTATAGCGGAAGCGATAATACTGCAGTACAAGCCTTGAAATTCCTTAATAAAAACAATGATATTTATCTGAATGCCATTTATAATTGTTTGGCCATTTCTTCAAGGAAACAAAAAGATTTTCACGAGGCCATTTATTGGTATGATAAAGCCATCAGTATCTCAACAAATGAATTAAGTAAAGTTACGTGTCAAAATAATAAAGCAAATGCTTTTAGGGATCTTAAGGAATATGACAAATCAATTGCCTTGCTTTCTGAGATATTAAATAACACTATTTTAATAGACAACCCAAAAACCGAGGCGAGAATTATCGACAATCTCGCTTTCACAAAATGGTCGGCCAACAAAAATGCAGCAGTACTCCCCGATTTGCTTAAAGCCTTGTCTATGCGAATAAATGAAAATGATTTATTCGGATTAATTGCAAGTTATGCACATCTTTCAGATTATTACAAAGAGAAAAATCCTAAAACAGCCCTTGTATATGCAACTAAAATGTACAAACAAGCAATAGATCAAAAAAGTCCGCAAGACCAATTGGAGGCTTTGGAAAAACTCATTGAATTTGACACTTCCAATAAGGCAAAAGCATATTACAATCGTTATGTTAAACTAAATGACAGCATAAATGAGGCCGAACAAAAAGCCTTAAATAAATTTGCAAAAGTGAGGTATGATACTGAAAAAAATCGTGAGGAAAATTTACAATTAAAAATTATTGCATCCGAAAAACAATTGGAATTGGAAAAAGAAAAAACCACAAAAATNNAAACAAAAACACCATCAAGAAAAAAGAGCTGAAGTTTACAAAACAGAAACTCGGATTTCGAAAAAAATTCACGATGAAGTGGCAAATAATGTGGTGAACATTATGAATAAAGTTCAATATACCGAAAATCCCAAAAATGAACTCTTGGACGATTTGGAAAAAGTGTATTTATTGACCCGTAATATTTCTCACGAAAACAATTCCATNNAAAACCACCATTATTCTGAAAGACATCCATAAAGTTGCTTTGGCTGAAATCAACAAAGAAAAACAAATTGAGTTGTATAGAATTCTGCAGGAATTAATGGTAAATATGCGCAAACACAGTGAAGCTTCATTGGTGGCAATTACTTTTCAAAATATAAAAAATCAGTACACCATAAATTATTCCGACAATGGTTTAGGATTGAATTTGGAAACATTAACTTTCAAAAACGGACTTGCAAATGTGGAAACCCGTATAAAATCAATAAATGGAACAATTACATTTGATTCGGCATTAAACAATGGGTTTAAAGCTTTTATAAGTTTTAAAAATTAAAATTATGTTTCAAAAAGTATTGATTGCAGAAGATATGGACTTTATTAATAGCGGAATAAAAGCCGAACTTACAAAAATGGGCATAGCGCAAATTGATAATGTGCAATATTGTGATGAAGCATTTTTAAAACTAAAAAGAGCGCATTTAGACAATATTCCTTATGATTTATTAATCAGTGATTTATCATTTGAGAAAGATGCCACAGAACAGCAGATTACTTCAGGTGATGTGCTGATAAAAACGATCAGAAAAGAGTTTCCTGATTTAAAAATTGCCGTGTTTTCCATTGAAGACAAAACCTATACCATACAAAAATTATTCAATGAATATAAAATCAATGCTTATGTATGGAAAAGCAGAGACGGATTGCGGGAACTAAAGCAAGCCTTGCAAAAAATATACAATACTAAAAGTTTATATATATCCCCACATTGCGCAAATGCAATCTCCAAAAGTGAAGCGATTGAAATTGTTGACTATGATATTTTTCTGATAAAATGTCTTTCTGACGGATATTCACAAGAACAAATTAGTGATATACTTAAAGAAAAAGAATGGTTGCCAACAAGTATCAGTTCCATTGAAAAAAAATTAAAATTTTTGAGAGAACATTTTAACGCCAACAATCCTACGCATTTGGTCTCAATTGCCAAAGATTTAGGCCTTATTTAAAAAAATGACAACAAAATAGTTTATGCCTTACGGAAACCCGTAAGATTTTTTCTTTTTAGGAAGTTATCTTTGATGCATTATAAGGGAATTTGCTAAACCAATAATAGAAAAAGAAAGATAAATGCTAAAACCTTACGGAAATCTGTAAGGTTTGGTTTTTCTAAGCATTTTATAATTTAAAATTTTTTAACAATATAAAAACCTTTAAAACGAATGTCCATCTATTGATGTCATTTAATTAAATAAACCCTCAAAAAACCCTATGAACACAATCCTTTTGTCTGTTTTTGCAATCACTGTCATATATATTAACTTTTATTACAGAATGATTGATAAATGACACCAAAGTTTTTGCTAATACAAACTTATTTGTCACAAACAGATCAAAAAACCATTTGTCGGATAATATGGATGTAGAATGAATTAAAATGATTTTTATTATACTGTTTAACGTTTGTATAAATTATTTTCAATTGAACTCATTTAAACTTTTTTC
>DPCK01000155.1 GCA_003516285.1 Lutibacter sp.
TATATTCTATCACAAGTTTCAGCAATAATTTGGCTTATAATAATAACAATCCTTACGCAGAAACCGATATTGCAGGCAATTACATCAACAAAAACATTTTTTCAAATGTTAATTTGCTGGAAGAATTTTCTCCACTGATAAAAGTTGATGTGAAAATGAAAAATTCCGTATCTTTCAGCGGTCGAATAAACAAGGACAGAGGACTTACTTTAAACTTTAACAACAACACAATTACGCAAATAAAAGGAACGGAATATGTGGTTGGGTTGGGGTACAGACTTAAAGATTTGGCGATGAGCTTTAAGTTTGGCGGCGAAGTGACAAAACTAAAAGGAGATCTCGATTTAAGGGCCGATGTATCTTTGAGAGACAATGAAACAATTATTAGGGCCATAGATAAAGATAACAACCAAGTAACGGGCGGACAACGTTTATTGTCCTTGAAATTCTTTGCAGATTACGCGGTAAGTAAAAATTTAACAACCTCTTTTTACTTCGACCAAAGTTCTTCTCAATACGCAATTTCAACAACTTTCCCAAGACAATCAATAAGCTCGGGATTAAGCGTCAGGTATATATTTGGTAATTAAAAAATAAAATAAACAGTAAATTAAATAATTAAAATAATGAAAATTCCAGCAGATTTAAAATACACAAAAGACCACGAATGGGTTAAAGTAGAAGGCAATACAGCAACAGTTGGCATTACGCATTTTGCGCAAAGCGAATTGGGAGATATCGTTTATGTTGATGTTGACACCTTAAACGAAACAATTGAAAAAGAAGAAGTCTTTGGATCGGTGGAAGCCGTAAAAACAGTTTCAGATTTATTTATGCCAATTTCGGGTGAAATCATTGAATTTAACGAATCTTTAGGTGATGAACCTGAAAAAGTGAATAAAGACCCTTACGGAGCAGGCTGGATGATTAAAATTGCCATTTCTGATGCTTCTCAATTAGAAGAATTATTATCGGCAAAGGAATACGGAGAATTGATTGGGGCGTAATTACTTTTTTTATATTGCCATACTTTTAACAGTTGCAATTACGGTTGGAAGTTTAATTTCACTTAAAAATGAATTGCAAATTGGCGTGCAAGTTTCAGATAAAATATTGCACTCGGTTGGCTATTTTATGTTGACAATAAGCTGGTTATTGGCTTATGGCATAAAATCAGCGCTCTTGAAATCAACNNATATTTTTTAGCCTTGTTTTGAAAAAAAATTAATATCAATTAAAAAATATACTTGTATAATATATTTAAATTATTAAATTAGCAAACTATAAAAATTTTACAGATGCAAGTCAAAAAAAATCCAAAAGCGAATTTAGAGACCTACACCAAATTGTTTATGCAGTTAGGTTTGGTATTGGCACTTTTAATAGTGTACTTAGCCATTGAAAAGAAGACGTACGATAGAGTTATCGCTGAACTTGGTCCGGCAAGCTATAATGCCGAAGATGAAGAGCAAACTATCGAAATTGAACAAGTGAAACCACCAGAACAACAAGCGCCACCGCCACCAACACCTGATAAAATTGAAATTGTTGAAGATGAAAAGGAAGTGGAGGAAACTGTGATTAAATCAACCGAATCAAATGAAAAAGAAGCGGTTGAAATTAAGAAAATAGTTGAGGTAAGCTTGGATGAAGATATTATGGAAGACGTTCCTTTCGCAATTATTGAAGATGTTCCGGTTTATCCTGGTTGTAAAGGATCAAAAGCTGAATTAAAAGAATGTTTGCAAGATAAAATTTCTAAACACGTGAATTCTAAATTTAATGCTGACTTGGCTTCGGAATTGGGATTAACGCCAGGCATCAAAAAAATATTTGTGATGTTTAAAATTGATAAAACAGGTGAGATTACTGATATTCAAGCAAGAGCACCTCACAAAAGATTGGAAGCTGAAGCGATTAGAGTTGTGCAATCATTGCCTAAAATGATTCCGGGAAAACAACGTGGCCGTCCGGTAGGGGTAAAATACAGTTTGCCAATTGCATTTAAAGTTGAGTAAATAATTTTCAAAATTATATCATAAATACTGCTTTCATTTAAAGCAGTATTTTTTTTGCTTCAATTTCAGAAGCGTATTTTCTTATAAAAAAACGGTAAGTTTGCCTTAAATACTGCACAGATGGAATTTAACAATATTCTTTTGAGAAAAGGATACGCCAAAATAAAACTCAAAAAGATCAACACCAATCATTTTGAACTTAAAGCAAAATTAAACAATGTAAAAGGCCGTTTCATTTTAGATACCGGTGCTTCAAATTCCTGTATCGACATCAATTTGGCCGAGAAATTTAAATTGGAAGTGAAAGATTCCGATACAAAAGCTGCCGGTGCAGGCGCCATTGGAATGGAAACAAAAATTTCTTCCAAAAACAAAATTGAAATTAACCAGTGGAAATACAAAAATTTTACGGTGGTGTTGCTCGATTTAAATCACGTAAACACGGCGTTAACGGAACATCACGCTGAAGCTGTTGACGGCATTATAGGCGCCGATATTTTAGAAATAGGAAAGGCGATTATTAATTATGAAAAGAAAAGTTTGTACCTAAAAAAGTTGGTTTATAAGTTTTAGTTTTTATGGGTGTTAATTATCCAAGTTATCCTTCCACCTGCATAAAAGAAGTTTTGATTTATGCCATTGGTCACAGATATATCTAATATTAACTTATCGGTAAAATTATAGCCACCTCCTATGTTTAAGTTATGGGACATTATTTTTTTATTGTGTAAATCACCAAAATTTTCAATATAAAAATGAAGTTTTGAAGTCATTAGGTATGAAATATTTGCAATGTAAAAACAGGATGATGAATTATCTGTTTTCTCAACGTGTCCAATATTGTAATTGAACATTAATTTTTCTGAAATTTTATTTGCAAAATTTATGGAAATAATTTTACCAATATTGTCAAGCACAAATTTATTGTATGTTGGCAGTATGGCCCGAACCATTATTGAGGCTTCAGGAAGTAATTTTTTTTCTTTCCACAGATTGACTGAAAAACCAACTTGGAGATCATCTAACTTGTTTAATGATTGTGTTAAATGATTGTTCTCCCAAAATTGTTCTTTAATAACAGGAATGTTCATTTGTAATTCAAGCCCATTTAATAAACCGTAACGAAATAAGGAATTTGGGATACTCCAGGAAGTTGTTTTCTCAGTACTTACTTTTTGAATGGAATAGGCTGATTCAATTTCTATTTGTAATATATCTTTATTTATTGTGGAAGATGGCTCGACTGTTTGGGACAGGATGTTTTGTTGAATAGTTAACAATACAAAAATGGCATAGATTATCTTATTCATTTTAATTTAGATGCGAAATTTAAAGCGAAGTTATTTTTAATTAGTCTAAATAAAGATGATTTTTATCATCAGACATAAAAAAACCCAAACAATTTTGTTTGGGTTTTTAATATGATATGAAGAAGAATTGGTTACAATTCCAATGCTTTTTTAGGATTGTTATCCATTAAAATTTCAATCGGGTTTTCCAGTGCTTCTTTAACGGCAACCAAGAAACCAACAGATTCTTTTCCGTCAATAACCCTATGGTCGTAAGACAATGCAACATACATAATTGGCCTGATTACCACTTCGCCTTTAACGGCAACGGGTCTTTCAACAATGTTGTGCATTCCTAAAATGCCACTTTGGGGCGGATTAAGAATTGGCGTTGACAACATAGAACCAAAAACACCGCCGTTGGTGATGGTAAAAGTGCCTCCGGTCATTTCATCAACCGTTATTTGTCCGTCCCTTGCTCTTAATGCCAAACGTTTCACTTCATTTTCCACACCCCTGAAAGAAAGGTTTTCCGCATTTCTGATCACTGGAACCATCAAACCTTTCGGACCTGAAACGGCTATGGAAATATCCACAAAATCGTGTAAAATTTTATAATCGCCATCCAGCATAGAATTTACATCAGGAAACAATTTTAAAGCTCTCACAACCGCTAAAGTGAAGAAACTCATAAATCCCAAGCCCACATTGTGTTTTGCCTTAAATTCATCTTTATAATCATTTCTTAAGTCGAAAATTGGTTTCATATCCACTTCATTAAAAGTGGTTAGCATCGCAGTTTCATTTTTTACCGCAACCAAACGTTCAGCCACTTTTCTGCGAAGCATAGAAAGTTTTGTGCGCTCACTGCTTCGTGAACCGCCAGCCGGCGTTCCCATACTTGGCACAGCGTTTACGGCATCATCTTTTGTGATTCTGCCATCTTTGCCTGTTCCGATGATTTCCGAAGAATCAATTCCTTTTTCGGTCAATATTTTCTTTGCTGCAGGTGAAGCTGCACCACTTGCGTACGTTTTTTCAACAACACTTGACGTAACGGGTTTTTCAGCTTGCTTTTCTTCAATCTTTTCTGAGGCTTTTTCACTGCCAGCTGCTTTTTCATCGCCAACAGGTTTTTTACCGTCTAAATCGATTAAGCAAACAACAGAACCAACTTTTACGGCATCACCTTCTTGGGCCTTTAAGGTAATAATGCCACTTTCTTCCGCAGGTAATTCGAGGGTTGCCTTGTCGGAATCCACTTCTGCAATGGGCTGGTCTTTTTCAACATAATCGCCATCTTTTACAAGCCAAGCTGCAATTTCTACTTCTGTGATAGATTCTCCCGGTGAGGGAACTTTCATTTCTAAAATCATCTCTTTAAAATTTTTTATCTTTTTTCTGCCTTAAATTTCTTCCGAAGAAAAGAATTTAAAGGTTATTTTGTTATTTTTCAAATACTTTATCAATCACACGCTGGTGTCTTCGTTTAAACCTTGCCGAAGAACCTGCGGCAGGAACGGCGTGAAAAGCTTGTGATGCCACTTCCAGATTTACCAGCCTGAATCGATGCAGCATAAAACTCCAGGCGCCCATATTTTCAGGTTCTTCCTGTGCCCAAACGTATTTTTTAACATTTGGATAGCTGTCAATTACCTGTTGTAATTTTTCCAGATGTAACGGAAAAAGTTGTTCAATTCTTACCAATGCGACATCATTTCTTTCCAATGAACTGCGTTCGGCCAATAAATCGTAATAAAATTTACCGGTGCAAAACACCAATTTGGTCACATTTTTTTTGTCGATAGTATCATCAATCACCTCCTGAAAACTTCCTTTGGAAAATTCATCCAATGAAGAAGTAGCAGCCGGATGGCGAAGCAAACTTTTAGGGGTAAACACGATAAGCGGTTTTCTAAAATCGCGTTTCATTTGACGGCGCAACAGATGGAAAAAATTTGCGGGCGTTGTACAATCGGCCAAAATCATATTGTCTATGGCGCATAATTGCAGAAAACGTTCCATACGCGCCGATGAATGTTCAGAACCTTGTCCTTCGTAACCGTGCGGCAACAATATTACAATTCCGTTCTGCAATTTCCATTTGTCTTCGGCAGCCGACATATATTGGTCGAAAATAATTTGGGCGCCATTCGCAAAATCGCCGAACTGAGCTTCCCAAATGGTCAAAGTATTTGGATTTGCCATTGCGTAACCATAATCAAAACCAAGTACGCCATATTCAGATAAAAGAGAATTGTAAATGTTCATTTTTCCCTGATTTTCATCAATCATATTTAGCAAATTGATGCGTTCTTCAGAAATTTCATCACGCAAAATAGCGTGGCGATGGCTAAAAGTGCCGCGTTCCACATCTTGTCCGGAAATACGAATATCAAATCCTTCCTGAAGCAATGTTCCATAAGCCAATGTTTCGCCCATTCCCCAATCGATTCTGTCATTTTCAAAAACCATTTGGTGTCTGTCAAGCAAAATCTTTTCAGCTTTTCGCAAAAATTTAATGCCTTTTGGAACTGTGGAAACAATTTTTGCGATGTCTTTCAGTTTCGATTTTGGGTAAGCGGTTTTTTCGGAAATTAACATTGCTTCCAAACCTCTTCGGGTAAACCCTTCCCAGGTTTCTTGCATAAATTCTCTTACTTTTGAAGTTTCAACCTCTTTTGAATTTAGGTATTCATCTTCCAACAAGTCTTTAAATTCGGCAATAATTTTATTTAAATAAGCATCATCAATAACTCCTTCGGCAATCAGTTTTTGCGCGTAAATATCTCTCGGATTAGGGTGTTTAGCAATGGCTTTGTATAATTTTGGCTGTGTAAAACGAGGTTCATCACCTTCATTATGTCCGTATTTTCTGTAACCGAGCAAATCAATAAAAATATCTCTTCTGAATTGCATTCTAAAATTCATTGCAATTTCTATGGCGTGGGTTACTGCTTCCACATCATCGGCATTTACGTGCAAAACGGGTGATAAGGTTATTTTCGCGACGTCCGTACAATAAGTGCTTGAGCGCGCGTCCAAATAATTTGTGGTAAACCCAATTTGGTTGTTCACCACAATATGAATGGTTCCGCCAGTTGAGTAACCTGCCAATTGGCTCATTTGACTCACCTCATAAACAACGCCTTGTGCAGCAATAGCGGCATCCCCGTGAACAATAATAGGAAGCAATTTTGAATTGTCACCGTTGTAATCTTTGTCTATTTTTGCGCGTGAAATCCCTTGAACTACCGGCCCGACAGTTTCCAAATGTGAAGGATTAGGAACCAGGTTCATCGTAAGTTCCGTACCGGTTTTTAGTGTTTTTCGCGTTGTTAATCCCAAATGGTATTTAACATCGCCATCAATGTCTTCATCTTCAAAATCTTTGCCTTCAAATTCGCTGAATAAATCGCGAATCGGTTTTCTAAAAATATTTATAAGGGTGTTTAATCGACCTCTGTGCGCCATTCCCAAAACAAATTCCTTAACGCCAAAATTTTCTGCAGCAAGTCTAATCACCGCGCCAATGGCCGGAATTAAAGTTTCGCCGCCTTCCAATGAAAAACGTTTTTGGCCCACATATTTTGTTTGTAAAAAATTTTCAAATGTTACCGCCTGATTCAACTTTTGCAACACATATTTTTTAGTTTCGGGGGTGTAGTTGGGATGATTGGCATTGGTGTTAAGTTGTTTTTGAATCCATTTTATTTCTTCCGGATTTCTAACATACATATATTCAACCCCAATAGCATCGCAATAAACAGTTTCCAAATGTTTTACTATTTCTCGCAAGTTTGCTTTTCCGGTGCCAATAATTTGACCGGCATCAAAAACAGTGTCTAAATCATTTTCAGAAAGTCCGAAATTTTCGATGGCCAGCGTGGGTGTGTATTTTCTGCGTTCACGAACCGGATTTGTTTTTGTAAACAGATGTCCGCGTGTTCTATAACCATTAATTAAGTCGAGCACTTTAAACTCTTTCAGTACATTTTCCGGAACTTCGAAGACTCCGTTTTCTTCTGTGTCTTTGATTGAATATTTTTCGTTGGCAAAGTCATATCCTTGAAAAAAACTTCTCCAGCTTGGTTCTATAGCATCAGGATTTATCAAATACTGGTCGTACAAATCGGCTATAAAGCCAGTGTGGACCGCATTTAAAAATGAAAATTTATCCATAGTGTTGTTAGTAGTCAATGTTTTAATAGATTGGGCAAAAATACAACTTTTACCAAAACCAGCATTTTAATTATGGTTATTTTGCAATTATTATATTATTGGTAATATTTGGTCAAACCTGTTAAAAATATGATTTTTTATATGCTTTTTTGTGGAATAATATAGGAAACCGTTAAAATAAATATTGATTATTGTGGTTTATTCAAGTTGATTTACAACAAGTTGGTTTTAAATAAATGTTAAGAATTTAAAAAGAAGAAATTTATTTGATAATTTCTTGCAAAAAGAAGAAAACCTTGTATATTTGCACTCGCAAAAGCGGATAAATTCCTCCTTAGCTCAGTTGGTTAGAGCATCTGACTGTTAATCAGAGGGTCCTTGGTTCGAGCCCAAGAGGAGGAGCCGAAGCGTATAAAGCCATTCAAGAAATTGAGTGGTTTTTTTATTTTAAACAGTACCAAACACTTCATTTTACCTATTATTACTGCATTGTGTGCATTCATTGCACTCAAAAATTCCCAACTCATTAAATTGCCAACTTGTCAACTTTTTTATCGAAAAAAGGTGTACTAAAAGGTGTACCTAAAAAATTAAAGGTGTACCACATTTTATAAACTAGCTAAATTTTAAAATTATGAAAATCAATATTAGATTTCTATTATATATATCCAAAATAAATAAAATGGGTAAATGTCCAATAAGGTGCAGAATCACCTACAATAAAAACAGAAATGAATTTTCAACAGGATTATTCGTCAACCCTAAATATTGGGACAGTAAGCATCAAACTGCAAATTCCAGTGATATTGACCA
>DPCK01000120.1:0-7990 GCA_003516285.1 Lutibacter sp.
TCGCTATTCATTAATATTAACAATGGGAAAACAAAGTTTAAAACAACCATTCCTAAAAACGGAACTTTATAATCGTTGAATCTGGTTACAAAATAAGTTACTTCTTCAGGAATATTTGCGTACCAAATCAGCATAAACTGCGAAAACCACAAATAAGCCCAAAAAATACTGAATCCGAACATAAACTTCGCCAAATCGTGCAAGTGGCTGTTGTTTACAAATTCCAAATAGCCTTTTCCTTTTAAATAAATTGAAATCAATGCGATTGTGGTGATGGCCGAGACAATTAAACTTGCGAAAACGTACCAACCGAATAAGGTACTGTACCAATGCGGATCTAAGGACATAATCCAGTCCCAAGACATCATAGATTCCGTTACCAAGAAAAACACCAAAAATGCCGCTGAACTTTTAAACAATTTTCTGTAATTGCTCAGGTCTGTTGAAGCATCTTGCGCAATGGTCATTTTTCTTGCATAATTGCGATACAAAACCCAACCAAGAATATAAATAGCGGCTCTTCCTAAAAAGAATGGCACATTTAAATAGCTTGCTTTATTTTGAATTAGCACATCATTTGCAACAACTTCAGGATCCATCCAAGTAAATAAATGATTTTGAGTGGCCGAAAGCACAAAAAACACAAATAACAACACACCGCCAATAGGTAAATACGCCGTAATTCCTTCCATTACCCTAAACAAAACGACTGACCAACCGGCTTGTGATACATGTTGTATCGCATAAAACGCCAAGGTTCCCAATGAAATCATAAAAAAGAAAAACAAGGCCACGTATAGCGCCGACCAAGGTTTGTTTTTTAATAAATGATACACATGTTCTGCGTGAGCTTCTTCAGATTGCACAGCATCGCCCTTTTCTGCAACAGAATGATCAGCAGTTGCAGCAACTTCACCATGTGAATTATGGCTTTCTTGCAATAGCACTTTAACTTCATCTATTGATGCAGGTGCAGATAAAAATCCATAACCAACTCCTAAAAGTCCAATAATCATTAATGCTAATGATAATGTTTTTAATTTACTTGAAAAGGTATACATATTTTTAAATTCTATCTTAGTAAAAGTGTTATTTTAATAGTTCGTTTCTAAGCTGTTGCACATACATAGTCACTTGCCAACGCTCTTTATCTGTTAACTGGCCTGAATGAGATCCCATTAAATTTCTGCCGTACATAATTACGTGGTAAATACTGCCTTCAGTAACGGGTCTGTCTTTGTAATTAGGAACGCCTAAAAATTTGTCTCTTTTTACCAATTCNNCTTCATTGACTTCCAAAGGATTTTTTAGATTTAATAGAGCGGCATCATAGCCTTCTTGTGTATCTGGATAGTCGTAAGGCACTTTTCCACGAGAAATAGTTCCTTCAACAGGTGGCTGAGAAGTTCTTCCATCACCAAAATTTGGGTTTACCGAATAGGTATCGTAACCTACCGATTTATACATATCAGGCATATATTGGTAATTCGGCTTTGTTTTATCCAACCAACAAGATGAAAGGGTGAATAAAAAAGCCAAGGCTATTGTTATTTTTAAAATGTTCTTCATTTTAATTAATGCTTTTCTGTTACTTTAATTTCTACAGTTCCTGTTTTTTCAAGAAATGCGATCAGTTCCTCTTCATTTCCTTCAACAATCACTTCCATCACAAACATATCATCGGTTGTTCTTGGATCAGGGTTTTCAGCTTCTTTAAATGGCCATAATCTGCTTCGCATATAAAAGGTGATTACCATTAAATGCGCTGCAAAAAATACGGTCATCTCAAACATAATTGGCACAAATGCCGGCATATTTTGAATAAATGCAAAGCTTGGTTTTCCTCCAATATCTTGTGGCCATTGCTCTATCATCATATAATTCATCATCCAAACTGAAAATACCAAACCTACACAACCATACATAAAAGCTGTAATTGCGATTCGTGTGCCTTTTAATCCCATCGCTTTGTCTAGTCCGTGAACCGGGAATGGCGTATAAACCTCTTCAATATGATAATTTGCTGCACGCACTTCTTTTACGGCATCCATAAGGATATCATCATCATTATACATTGCTTGAATTACTTTGTTACTCATGATTTCCGTCTCTTAATTTTTTATATTTTTCTCCTGAAGCCTTCAAAATAGATTTAACCTCTGCTTGTGCTATCACAGGGAATGTTCTTGCGTATAATAGGAACAGCACAAAAAAGAAACCGATGGTGCCGATAAAAATTCCGATATCCACAAATGTTGGCGAAAACATCGTCCAAGATGAAGGTAAATAATCCCTGTGCAATGAAGTCACAATAATCACAAAACGTTCAAACCACATTCCAATGTTTACCACTATTGAAATGATGAAAGAGAAAGTGATGCTTGTTCTTAATCTTTTAAACCACATAAACTGTGGGGAAAATACGTTACAGCTCATCATAAATAAATATGCCCACCAGTAAGGACCGGTTGCCCTGTTTAAAAATGCATACTGTTCATATTCCACACCTGAATACCAGGCTATAAATAATTCGGTGATGTAAGCACAACCCACAATGGAACCTGTAATCATAATTACAATGTTCATTAATTCAATATGTTGTTTGGTGATATATGCTTCAAGATTTGACACTTTTCTCATAATGATCAGCAAAGTGTTCACCATCGCAAATCCGGAAAAAACCGCACCCGCCACAAAATAAGGCGGGAAAATGGTGGTATGCCATCCCGGAATTACGGAAGTTGCAAAGTCAAATGATACAATGGTGTGTACAGAAAGCACCAAAGGAGTTGCCAAACCGGCCAATACCAATGAAACTTCTTCAAAACGCTGCCAGTCTTTGGCTCTACCTGTCCATCCGAAACTCAATAGACCATATATTTTCTTTTGAAAAGGCCTGATTGCCCTGTCGCGTAACATCGCAAAATCAGGCAATAAACCTGTCCACCAAAATACCAATGAAACAGATAAATACGTTGAAATTGCAAACACGTCCCATAATAATGGAGAGTTAAAGTTGGTCCAAAGTGTTCCAAATTGGTTTGGCAATGGCAATACAAAGTGTGCATTCCAAACACGACCCATATGAATAACAGGAAACAAACCCGCTTGAATAACTGAAAAAATAGTCATTGCTTCCGCAGATCGGTTGATCCCCATTCTCCATTTTTGGCGAAACAATAACAATACGGCAGAAATTAACGTACCTGCGTGACCAATACCTACCCACCAAACAAAGTTGGTGATATCCCAAGCCCAGCCAACAGTTTTATTTAATCCCCAAACGCCAATTCCTGTTCCTATGGTGTAAACAATACAACCTATACCCCAAAGGAATGCCGTAAGCGCGATTGAAAAAGCTATCCACCATAATTTATTTGCTTTACCCTCAACTGGTGCGGCCACATCAACAGAAATGTCGTGGTAACTTTTATCTCCATCAATTAAAGGTCTTCTAATAGGTGCTTCGTAATGAGACGACATAATTCTTATTTAATTATAATCTATTAATATTATTTTTATGCTTCTTGAGTGTTTCTCACTTTCACGTGATACACAACATTTGGTTTTGTGCCAATGTGTTCCAATAAGTGATAGGCTCTTTTATCTTCAGCCAAACTTTTAACCGTATCTTCTTGTTTATTAACATCGCCAAATATCATTGCTCCGGCGGTACAAGCATTGGAACAAGCAGTTTCAAACTCATTTGTGTTTACTGGCCTGCCTTCTTTTTTGGCTTTTAAAATGGTTGCTTGTGTCATTTGAATACACATAGAGCATTTTTCCATAACTCCTCGAGAACGAACCACAACATCTGGATTTAACACCATTTTGCCTAAATCATCGTTCATATGGTAATCGAATTTGCTGTTATTTGGATATTCAAACCAGTTAAATCGACGCACTTTATAAGGACAGTTATTTGCACAGTAACGTGTACCTACACAACGGTTATACGCCATTTGATTTTGGCCCTGACGGCCGTGGGAAGTTGCCGCTACCGGACAAACAGTTTCGCAAGGCGCGTGGTTACAGTGCTGACACATTACAGGCTGGAAAGCAACTGATGGGTTTTCGGAAGGATCTTCCAAGGCATCCATCGCTTTTTTGAAGCCCATTGCTCCTTTTCCGTTTTCTTTTACTTCATTGTCACCCTCAAAGTCTTCTTCGTGAGAATAATATCTGTCTATACGCAACCAGTGCATATCTCTTGAACGTCTGATTTCTGCTTTTCCAACAACAGGAACATTGTTTTCGGCGTGGCAAGCGATCACGCAAGCACCACAACCTGTACAAGCATTTAAATCGATAGAAAGGTTGAAATGATGACCAACCGATCTGTCAAAAGATTCCCATAAATCTACCGATGTCGCTTCAACTTCATTGTGATCTAAAGACACCATTGGCAATTTATTCCATGTATGTTTTGGATCAAGCGAATTGTCATTATATATTTCTAGTGTAGTTTCTTTAATAATGTCGCCCCTGCCCATTAGGGTATTTTGTAACTGAACACAAGCAAACTCGTGTTCGCCTGCCGCCAATTTTAAAGTGACATTTGGCTGAAAATTTTTAAAGTCTTTATAAAACGGATAAGCATTTTTGCCTGTTTGCATTTCTGCTTTTAATCCTTGTTTTCTTCCATATCCAAGCGCCAAACCTAAAGATCCTTTTGCTTGTCCAGGTTGGATTAAAACCGGTAAAATTTCTGAAACCCCATTTACAGTCAGTTCCACCAAACTTCCGTTTAATGCGCCGTTTGCAACGTGATTATTGACTGCGCCAAGTGCAATGGCATCAGCTTTTGACATTGTTAAATAGTTATCCCAAGAAGTTCTTGTGATTGGATCTGGAAATTCCTGTAACCAAGGATTGTTGGCCATTTGTCCATCTCCCAAACCTATTTTTACATAAAGTTCCAGTTCTAAATCACTGCCTTTAACTGCTTCTAATTCCCTTGCTGCAGTTTCAACATCAACTTCAAGTGAAATTGCACCGCTTTGAGTTGCATCAGAAGTAAAAACCCCATCGTGCAACGCTTGATTCCAAGATTTTCCGCCTAAAATTTCAGCATTCCAAGTTTCTTTCAAGAAATCATAATAAGTTGCCGTACTGCCTGTCCAAGCCAATAAACTGTCTTGAAACTGACGTGTATTAAACAATGTTTTAATGGTTGGCTGAATTAAGCTGTATTGTCCTTTTTTTATTTCAACATCACCCCAAGACTCTAAATAATGAGGTGTGGCCAAGGTATATTGAACTGCATTTGCAGTTTCATTGTCCTGCATTGAAAACGCTACCGACAATTTCACTTTTTTCAATCCTTCAACAAAAGCCGAAGCATTTGGCAAAGTGTAAACCGGATTTGAATTGTGAATAATGACAGCGCCAATTTTGCCTTCATTCATATCGCCAATTAATTGTGCAATATCGGCATCATTTCCTTTTCTTATATTTTTTGTTGCGCTAACATCCAAAACTTCGCTGTTCAAAGCTTTATTGATTGCCAAAGCAAGGATTTGTGCGTTTTTATCCTGAATACCTGTTAAAACTACCCCTTTACTTCTAGCTGTTTTAAGTTGTGCTGCTGCTTTTTGAATGGCAACATTTAAAGGAGTTGCTTCGGTTGAAACAATACCATTTACAACTGCCTGATATAATTTTATAAGTGTATGGATTTGTTCAGATGGTTTAACCATCATACGCTTATCGGCATTAGCGCCTGATAAGGACATATTTGATTCAAACTGAATATGGCGCGACATTTTTCCGTTGGTTGGAACACGTCCTTTTGAATAGCCGGCTTCAAAACCGCCACCTTGCCAATTTCCTAAGAAATCTGCACCAACAGAAACAATCACTTCTGCTTTTTCCAAATGATAATCTGGCAATGCTCTTGTGCCATACATCAATTCAAAAGCATCCAATGCTGCAGATTCTGAAACTGCATCATATTCAACGTGCGCTACATTTTCAAAAGTTTCATTTAATTTGGCAATCAATTTTTTAGTTGAAGGGCTTGCAATAGTTCCAGTTAAAACCGCTATTGGTAAACCTGCCGCTTTAATCTCATTTAATTTTGCAATGATTTGTTGATCGGCTTCATTCCAAGAAATTTCAGCGCCATTTGCTTTAGGACCTTTTAACCGATAACTGTCGTATAATGAAAGTACGGAAGCCTGTACACGTGCATTTGTGGCTCCATTCGCATCTTTGTTAGGTTCAATTTTTATTGGGCGACCTTCTCTGACTTTTACCAAAACATTCGCGAAATCAAAACCATCCGCAATGGTTGTTGCATAATATTCAGCAACCCCAGGAATGATATCATTGGGTTTAATGATATACGGAATTGATTTTACCACCGGACCTTCGCAAGAAGCCAAAGTAACCGCGGCAGTTGTGAATCCAACATACTTTAAAAAGTCTCTACGTGTTGTTGATGTAGCTTCCAGGTTTTTTTTATCTCCTAAAAACAGATCCGTCGGAATTTCTTCAGGAAACTCATTATGTTTTAACGTATCAACAATAGCGCTATTTTCATTTAGCTCTTCAACACTTTTCCAGTATTTTTTGTTTGATGCCATTTTATATTTAGTTATTTACTTCGTAATTAATATTAATAGTGACATTTAGCGCATTCTAATCCTCCCATTTGGGCGGCAGTCACTTTTTCTACACCGTATTTTTTAGACAACTGATCGTGGATATTTTTATAATAGCCATTTTTAGTTAAATCTACTTCTGTTGCTCTGTGACAATCAATACACCAACCCATTGTAAGTGGCGCAAATTGTTTCATATCGTGCATTTCCTGAACAGGGCCGTGACAAGTTTGACAAGCAACACCGGCTACTGTTACGTGTTGCGCGTGGTTGTAGTAAGCAAAATCAGCCAAATTATGAATTCGAACCCATTCAATCGGTTTTTGTTCATAGCCTTCAATATATTTCACATTTACCTTATCCCAGCCAACTGCATCATATAATTTTTGAATTTCTTTATCTAAATCCTCTTTGGTATAATTTCCGAACAATTCACCTTTATATTCTGAAATTGATTTATGGCAATTCATACATACATTGGCGGTTGGAATACCAGAAGTTTTACTGTGTTTTGCAGATGAGTGACAGTACTGACAATCAATTTTATTGTCGCCGGCGTGCACCGCGTGTGAAAACACAATTGGTTGAATTGGCTGATAACCTTCATTTACATCAATTTGCATTAACCATCCAAATAAAAACCAAGCTCCTAATAAGATAGAGAATATTATGAAAAGAAAACGCAAGAAAGGATTGAAAATCAATGTTTTTAATACACTCACTCCAGATTCTTCATCTTCATCAACAACCTTTCTTTTGGTTACAGCTGCTATTATTAATGACATCAATAGCAAGGCTGCAATGGTTATGGCAAGGGTTGGCAAAACGCCAATTCCTGGTTTGTTGAAAATTTCCTGATCAGCTGCGGAAGCTGTTGCTGCAACAGGTGCAACATCACCAACGGCCATATATTTCAATAAATCATCTAAATCCTGATCTGTAAGCTGCGGAAATGGCGTCATTGCGATCGGAGAATATTCAGAAGCTGTTTTCGCCAATGCGTCACCAGAGGCAATTAAAGCCGTATTGTCTTTTATCCATAATTTCAACCAGGCATCTTCATACTTGTCTCCAATTTTTAAAAGTGGCGGGCCAATTAACTTGCCTTCCATTTTATGGCAAGCGGCACAATTTGTTTTGAAAATTTGCTTACCGCGTTCAACGCCTGGATCGACTTCTGTTGCCACTGCAGCAACCGCTTCAACCGGCTTGCCTTTGGTATATTCCAAAATATCTTTAATATCTTGATCTGACAGCTGCGGATTCGCGGTCATCGGCAATTTATTGTTTTCTTCAAAAACCTGAATTGCTAATTTATCTCCCGACTTAATCATTCCCGGACTGTCTTTAATCCAGGCAATTAACCAATCTTGGTCTCTTCTTTC
>DPCK01000120.1:8013-10406 GCA_003516285.1 Lutibacter sp.
GATTTGACAAAAGTAACATTTATTAATAATACATAAAATCTAAAAATTGTGTTAAATGTAATTTATATTCATTCTAAATAACTAATTTATACACATACATTTCCCGGAAAATTATAAATTTGAAAAATATTTAAAATATTATGAATAAACTATCAATAAAAGCAATAATTTTTATTTTTTTCGTCACTTTTTTAAGTACAAATATATTATTTGCACAAAGTGAAAATGAAAAGATTAATACCTTAATCGAGCAAAAAAGGGCTTTTAATAAAACCAATAAAAATATTATGGTCTTTAAAATTCAAATTTATAACGGCAATGAAACGCAAGCTTATGCCGTTAAGAGAAATTTTGAAGCCGATTTTCCTGAATATCGCACAAAAATTATTTATAAAACTCCAGAGTGGAAAACACACGCCGGAAATTTCAGGACGCGTTTGGAGGCCGACAGGGCGCTAAATGCCGTTAAACTAAAATACGCCGGAGCCATTGTTTTGGAAGAAAAGATTTAAAGTTTAGACCACAACTCTGTTTAAACGATCGAAAAGTAATTTTCTAAGATAAAT
Organism: Lutibacter sp.; assembly: GCA_003516285.1. Taxonomy (GTDB): domain Bacteria; phylum Bacteroidota; class Bacteroidia; order Flavobacteriales; family Flavobacteriaceae; genus Lutibacter. Next base: position 8,580 of record DPCK01000120.1, read on the forward strand.
ATAGTTTGCATGTAATTCAAACTCCTGTTGACGTTTTTCTTCATTTTCAAAATTAATAAATGACAAAGAATTTATTTTTTCTTGTATCAAAATCCTCCTTAAATTGTATATAACATCTTGTACATCTTTCATAAGAATACTATCACTTTCTTTACTTTTAGAAAAAATATTTTTACGCGCCCAATTGCTTAACACATGCCTTTCATCATCCATTAAAATAGTGGTCACCAAATTAGCCACTTCGCTATTTTCATGATTAACCAATTTATCTACTGAAATAATTTCTTCCTGATTTAATTGGTAAATTATTTCGTAATAAATATTTTTGAAGGCTTCATTGGTAAATTCAACTTCATCATCCTGCAAATTCAAATAGATTTCCTTTGAGACCACATTAATGAATTTTACTTTTTTTATGGGCTGAAAATCATGTTCTTCCCCTGCAACATAATCAACAAACTCAACTTCATTATTGCCATACAGCAACAAAATTCTAATAATTTCCCGTTCATACCATTGAAGTTCGTTAACTTTTTCAAATTGCGGCGTTTTTTGCAAAACGGGTTCTAAAGGTCTTTCGGGAATCGGCCTGTTTGAAGCTTCTCTTTCTTCCTTTTTATCGATTTGGGCCAATTCACTAAAAAGCACATTTTCTGAAATATCCATAATTCTGGAACATTCCTGAATGTAAACTTCACGTTGAATTCTGTCAGGGATTTTAGAAATACTGACAACAATATCCCGAATTAAACCTGCTTTTTTAACGGGATCGTGTTGTGCTTCTTCCATCAATAAAGCCACTTTAAAATTGATGAAATCTTTGGAGTTTTGCTTTAAATATTCTTTAAGCTCCTGACTGCTTACTTTTTTGGAAAAACTGTCGGGATCATCACCATCAGGAAACATCACCACTTTCACATTTAATCCCTGCTCTAAAATAAGATCAATTCCGCGAATTGAAGCTCTGATTCCTGCGGCATCGCCATCAAAAAGAATGGTAATATTTTTTGTGAGGCGATTGATTAGTCGAATTTGATTTTCAGAAAGTGCTGTTCCTGAAGAGGAAACCACATTTTCAATACCTGCCTGGTTAAAAGAAATTACATCGGTATAGCCTTCAACCAAATAGCAATTGTCTTCTTTGGCAATGCTTTGTTTTGCATAATAAATGCCATATAAAACATTTCCTTTGTGGTAAATTTCACTTTCCGGTGAATTTAAATATTTTGCTGCTTTTTTGTCGTTTCCTAAAATTCTGCCTCCAAAACCAAGAACCCTGCCGCTCATACTGTGAATTGGAAACATCACGCGGCCTTTAAAACGGTCGAATTGTTTGGTGCCTGTGGATGAAAGCAAATCGTCCTTAACAATAGTAAGGCCGGTAGATTCCAAATATTTTAGGTTGTATCCTTTATTTAATGCTTCGGATGAGAATGCATCCCACTCATTCAAGGAATATCCCAATTGGAATTTTTGAATGGTTGCATCAGTAAAACCGCGCTCTTTAAAATAACTTAAGCCAATGGCTTTTCCCTGTTCGGTTTTTAGCAAGGTTTCGTGAAAATAATCACGTGCATATTCCGAAACAATAAACATACTTTCGCGTTCATCGGCCTGGTGCTTTTGTTCGTTGCTTTGTTCGGTTTCCTCAATTTCAATATTGTATTTTTTCGCCAAAAACCGAATGGCTTCCGGATAGGAATAATGTTCCTGTTCCATTAAAAAAGTAACCACGTTGCCGCCTTTTCCCGAACTGAAATCCTTCCATATTTGCTTCACAGGAGAAACCATAAACGACGGACTTCTTTCCCCGGAAAACGGACTCAA
>DPCK01000082.1 GCA_003516285.1 Lutibacter sp.
TAAACTCTTTTGTGTACTTACGTTGCTTGTTGATTAATCTAATATTTGCTCTCATATAAATTGACTTTTATGGTCAACCTATATCAGGGACGTACAAATGTTAAAAGTTATATTTCGTTTTACGCAATAAAACTGAAAACTGTAACTGAAAACTGAGAACTTACAGAAGCGACTTCACGTAGTGTTTATGAATTACCCTAAGTTTCTTAAGCTCTTTTCTCAATAATTTTACAAAATCTTTTCCCTGAATTTTTGTGCTTTCAAGCTGAAGGCAATTTTGATAAAGGCGATCGATAAAATACCGAATTGATACAGCATATTTAAGTTTTAATCCGGGATTTTCTTCGCACTCAGTTTCCACAATTTTAGGCACCAATCCAAAAGCATTCATCACTAAATTATCCGCATATTTATCTATTTTATTCATAGACAAATACATAGCCAACATACTTTTATCGTTGCTTATATAGGAAGCAATATGTCTAGCCAACTTAAAAATATCCAGTGATTTTTGATAAATCACCAGTTGATTTAGATTTTGCTCATCAGGATTAACCATTGATTTTTTTATTTAGTATGCAAATTTACTTCAGAAAATAAAATTTTATATTTAATAATTAAAGCATTTGTGTTAATTTAGATTATAATTTAATATTTTTATACTATCAAACTTTAAAATATGAACATAGATACCATTAACTGGAAAATCCTGGATTGCTTACAGCAAAATGCCCGGCAATCAAACACGGAAATTGCACGAAAAGTTGGAATTTCTTCTCCGGCTGTTGCCGAACGTATTCATAAAATGGAAGACATTGGTATAATTGAAGGCTATCACGCAAAAGTCTGCTATATTGAAACAGGAAATCAGTTAAAAGCCATCATTACGTTGCGCGCATTTATGGGAAGGCTTAAACCATTTATTGAAAAGGTGAAAGAATTTAATGAAGTGGTAAATTGCTACAGAATTACGGGAAATGAAAATATTGTGATGGAAGTTGTACTAAAAAACCAACAACATTTAGCGAAATTTATTGACCAGTTAATTACCTATGGCGAAACCACCACGCATATTGTTTTGTCCAATGTCATAGAGAACAATCCAATTGTGAAATCGGCGCATCTGTAATAAAAAGTTATTGGTTATTGGTTATATGTTTACGTTTCAAGTTATTAGGTAGTTTCAAACTTTCACCTTTGAGCTTTCAACTTTTAACATTTTTAATTCCCCCTTTTGGGGTTAGGGGGCCTTATTAGAATAGTCAGCGCCATACGAATTTTAAAATATTCCATTTCGTCATTTAAGAAATCGTAATAGGGCTTTAATGTTGCCGGACTATCCATAGCTTCTTTGGCTTTTCTGACAAGTTCCACTTCTTCTTTTGTCACAAAATCATAAATATCGATCTCTTTTCCGTCGGCATACAATTTGGCCAAATGCGAAAATATGGTGGTTGGACTCAAATTTCTGTTTTCGGCAATTTCATCAATGGTTAAACCTTCCTTGTACAAATCATACGTAACTTTATAGGTATCCCCTTTTTTCTTTTTTGGTATTTTTCCATCCATAAATGAAATAATTTCCGAAATAAATTCATCGCCGTACACTTCCAGTTTCCGTTGCCCTACTCCGCTTATTTCGAGAAAATCTGACTGACTCATCGGCCTTGTCCTTTCCATTTCCTTTAAGGTGGCATCACTAAAAACCAAATAGGCAGGAATGTTTTCTTCCAAAGAAATTTTATAGCGAAGCTTTCGCAAACGTTCAAACAACGTATCTTTTTTGGCTTTTATCTCTTTTATTTCTTTTTGAACAACTGCCTGTTCTTTAAATGCTATAGGTTTTGTCAGATAAACCATTTTTTTCTCAAACAATACTTTTTGTGAAAAAGACGTGAGTTGCAAGGCATTGTTTTTATGAAAAGCAATTTCACAAAATCCCTGATTGATTAACTGAATGATATATTGCTGCCAATCGTGCCAGGAAATGTCTTTTCCCACGCCATGAGATTTCAGTTTGTCGTAACCTTTATCAACGATTGTTGCATTTTTCGCACCTCTTAAAACATCAATGATAACACTGGTTGCCTCCGATTCATTTAATCGTGTAATGACAGAAAGTGCTTTTTGGGCAATAACGGTTCCGTCAAAAAACTGGGGCGGATTTTTACAAACATCGCAGTTTCCACAGTTATCCGACAGCAATTCCCCAAAATAACCCAACAAAATTTTTCTTCTGCAAGTTGTCGCTTCAGAAAATTGCTGCATTCTTTCCAATTTGGCCAACTGAACATCTTCATTTGAAGCGCCTGCCGCAAAATTCCGCAACTGAATCACATCGGCATAACTGTGAAATAATATGGCATTTGCCTTTACGCCGTCACGGCCGCAACGTCCTATTTCCTGATAATAACCTTCAATATTTTTAGGCATATTGTAATGGATCACCCAGCGCACATTGGACTTGTCTATCCCCATTCCAAAGGCAATGGTGGCGCAAATTATTTGGGTTTTGTCGAACAAGAAATCCTCTTGGGTTTTTGTTCTTTCCTCAAAAGTCAAACCAGCGTGATAAGGCATTGCTTTGATACCGTTTTGCTTTAATTTTGATGCCAGTTGCTCGGTCGATTTTCGGCTTAAACAATAAATAATGCCGGCTTCATTGGGTTTTTTATGGATGAATTTAATAATTTGCGTAACACGGTCATTGGCCGGACGCACTTCCAATTCAATATTTTTTCGATCGAAGGAAGTTAAAAATTGGGTCGCATTTGGAATGTTCAATTGGTCCACAATGTCTTGCCTTGTCGCTTTATCGGCCGTGGCGGTTAATGCAATAATTGGCGTATTGGGCAAGGAATGTTTTAAAAATCCCAACTGCTGGTAGGACGGTCGAAAATCGTGTCCCCAAGATGAAATACAATGCGCTTCATCAATGGCAACACAGCTGATGTATTTTTCATTTAAGATGTTTTCAAGCAACGCTAAACTTTCAGGAGCCACATACAACAGTTTTATTTCTGAATTGATTACTTTATCAAATATTCCGTTTTGGGCGGAACTTAACTGGCTGCTGTTGAAAAATGCAGCCGGAATTCCGTTTGCGGTTAAACCATCAACCTGATCCTTCATCAAGGCGATTAAAGGCGAAATCACCAAAGTAATTCCGTCAAACAACAAAGCCGGCAACTGAAAACAAACCGATTTTCCACCACCGGTTGGCATAATCACCAAATTGTCTTTTCTGGAAAGTACTGATTCAATGATTTCTTGTTGTTGCTCACGAAAACTGTCGTAGCCAAAGTATTTTTTTAAAGTTGGAATTAATATTAATTGGGTTTCTTTTGATAGCATTTTTTAAAATAAGAATTTTAATTTCAGACAAAAGTAAGATTTTTGAAAAGAACATTCTTTGATAATTTATAACAAAAAAATCCGGCTTTCACCGGATTCTTAATTCAAACAAATAATTAGCAGTTATTTTTTATAGGCATCTGAATGCACATTTGCCACTGCCCGTCCTGATGGATCATTCATATTTTTAAAACTTGCGTCCCATTCCAGCGCAATCTTGGTGCTGCACGCCACAGAAGCTTCTTGCGGAACGCAAAGTGCTGCGGCATCTGAAGGAAAATGTTCCTGAAAAATAGAACGGTAATAAAATTCTTCCTTATTTGTTGGTGTTTGCAAAGGGAATTTGTATTTGGCATTTGCCAATTGTTCATCCGTAACTTCTTCAGCCACCACTTTTTTCAAGGTATCAATCCAGCTATATCCAACGCCATCCGAAAATTGCTCTTTTTGTCTCCAAGCCACGCTTGCAGGCAAATAACTTTCAAAAGCTTTGCGAAGTACCCATTTTTCCATACGCTCGCCGTTAATCATTTTGTCTTGCGGGTTGATGCGCATCGCCACATCCATAAACTCTTTATCCAAAAACGGCACACGGCCTTCTATTCCCCAAGCCGCCAAACTTTTGTTCGCTCTTAAACAATCGTACATATGCAATTTGCTCAATTTACGAACGGTTTCTTCGTGAAATTCCTTTTTATTTGGCGCTTTATGAAAATACAAATAACCTCCAAACAACTCATCGGCTCCTTCACCCGAAAGAACCATTTTCACCCCCATCGATTTAATCACCCGAGCCATTAAATACATCGGCGTTGAAGCACGAATAGTGGTAATATCATAGGTTTCCAGGTTGTAAACCACATCGCGTATGGCATCCAATCCCTCTTGGATGGTGAATTTTATTTCGTGGTGAACAGTTCCAATATGATCTGCCACCAATTGCGCTGCTGCCAAATCGGGCGAACCTTCCAATCCCACAGAAAAAGAGTGCAATTGTGGCCACCAAGCGGCTTGTGTGTCATCAGTTTCTATTCTTTTTTCTGCATATTTTTTTGCAATTGCTGAAGTTACCGAGGAATCCAATCCGCCGGAAAGCAATACGCCATAAGGCACATCGGACATTAATTGACGGTGAACTGCGGCTTCCAAGGCATTGTGAATTTCATCAATGCTGGTTTGGTTGTCTTTTACAGCCTCATAATCCATCCAGTCTCTGCTGTACCATTTGGTTAATTCCCCATCTTTGCTCGATAAAAAATGTCCCGGAGGAAATAACTCAATTTTTGTACAAACACCTTCCAACGCTTTCAATTCAGAAGCCACATAAAAAGTTCCGTTTTCATCCCAGCCCATATATAAAGGAATAATGCCCATATGGTCACGCGCGATAAAATATTCATCTTTATCTTCATCATATAAAGCAAAAGCAAAAATACCGTTCATTTCATCAATAAAACTGGTTCCTTTTTCTTTATACAAAGCCAAAATCACTTCACAATCCGACGCCGTTTGAAAATTATATTTTCCTTCAAATTGTTTGCGTAAGTCTCTGTGGTTATAGATTTCGCCATTGGCGGATAAAATTAATTTTTTATCTTCACTAAATAAAGGCTGTTTTCCGGAAACCGGGTCAACGATTGAAAGTCTTTCGTGAGCCAATATTGCTTTTTCATTCGAATAAATCCCGCTCCAATCCGGACCGCGNNAACAAGTCTGCTTTCTCTTTTAAGTCAAACGCACAAACTATTCCACACATACTTTTTTTGTTTTATTATTAATTATAATGCAAATGTGGTGTATTAGTTTATATTGACAAACAAATAGTTCTATAATGATTACATTTATAAACTAAATATTGTGTTTTAGGTAATATATGTTATTATAATTATCGTATTTCAGGAAGATTTATTACTGATTGAAATTTTTTAAAATAAAACAGCGCCATAACGGCTTCCATTAATAATTGTGCACTACTTTTGAAAACAACATCAATATAATTATTTATGACACAATTTACCCTGCTCTTTGCCAGTATTTTAGGCGGTTTGGCTGTTGTTTTTGGCGCTTTTGGTGCGCACGCTTTAAAAAAAATATTGTCGGTTGAACAATTAAAAAGCTTTGAAACCGGTGTTAAATACCAAATGTACCACGCCATTGTTTTGCTTATTATAGGTTTCAACTTCAACTTGGAAACCGCTTCCGAAAAATATATGGTGTACAGTTTTATGGCGGGTGTACTTTTGTTTTCGTTCAGCATATATGGATTGGTTATTTCATCGGCAAAAAACAAAAAGTTAACATTTTTAGGTCCCGTTACACCACTCGGCGGTTTATTTTTAATTATTGGCTGGGGGTTGCTTTTTTACAGTATTTTAAATCTTTCTGTGTAATTACTTTTCTAAAATCTTGTGAATCAATTAACTTATTTGCATTAAAAAAATTACTAATTATTTATATATTTGAGAATTAACTAATAAATCGAAGAAAAAAATGAAATACTTCACCTTCATAATCGTTGTTTTTGCATTGATTTTTTATTCGTGCAACAATAAGCCTGCGGGAAAAATTGCCGAGAACACTGCTGTTGAACAATCGTTTAAATATAAAGTTGAAACCATTGTCCCTGAATTGGAACAACCTTGGGGAATGGCTTTTTTACCTGACGGATCGATGCTGATTACAGAAAAAAAAGGCTTGCTAATTCATTTCAAAAATGGAAAAAAAACTATCGTGGAAGGATTGCCAAAAATTGAAAACAACGGACAAGGTGGTTTATTGGATATTATACTGGATCCAAAATACACTGAAAACGGCTGGATTTATTTTTCTTATGCCGCGAATACAGAAAACGACAATAAAGGCAGCAATACTGCAATTTCCAGGGCAAAACTTGTCAACAACAAATTGGATAATTTAGAATTGCTTTACAAAGCTACGCCTAACACAAAAAATGGGGCGCATTATGGTTCTCGTTTGGCATTTAACAAAGAAGGATTTTTGTTTTTCTCTATTGGAGACAGGGGAAATAACAAGGATAATCCTCAGGACATTACACGAGACGCCGGTAAAGTTTACAGAATCAACCCAAACGGAACAATTCCAAGTTCAAACCCGTTTTTTAACGTAAAAGATGCAAAGAAAGCGATTTTTTCTTACGGAAACAGAAATCCGCAGGGAATGGCCGTACATCCTGAAACCGGTGAAATTTGGACGCACGAACACGGCCCACAAGGCGGTGATGAAATAAATATCATCAAATCAGGCAAAAATTACGGATGGCCAAAAGTGTCGTATGGCATTAATTACGATGGTTCGATTTTAACAGATAAAACTTCAATGCCCGGTATGGAAAATCCGATNNTTAAAATTTCAGTACCTGAACAGGTGCGTTCTTGATAACAACAAAGTGGTAAAAGAAGAAAAGTTATTGGAGGGCTTGGGCAGAGTCAGAAATGTTAAACAAGCACCCGATGGCTATATTTATGTTGCCATTGAATTTAAGGGAATTGTGCGCATTACACCGGTAAATTAATCTGTTAAAAACTGGACTTGTCAATACAACGATTAAAATCTTACTGTTTTAAGCAATAAGAAGTTGCAACCTCTATGAAAAATTATATCCTTTATCTATTTTTCTTCTTGATGGCTGTGCATATATTCGCACAAAAATTTACAGGCAAGGTAATTGATGCAGAAAGTTCCATCGAAATTTCAGCTGTTTACATTTTAAATTCTGACCTAGAAACCGTTTCCGTTTCTGATGAAAAAGGACTTTTTACCCTCACAAAAACAGGTATTTACACCTTCCAAAAATCAGGTTTTTATTCCGAAAAAATGGTTATTGACAACTTCAATTTTCATATTGTTGCTTTACAGCCATTAGTTGAAAATTTAAATGAAATTCAAATTATCGGGAATAATTTTCAGCAAAAATTAAATAAAATTCCGGCTTCCGTTATTGCAATTTCAAGTGCCGATTTCACAAATAATACCGTAAATATTGCATCGGCAATCAATAAAGCGCCTGGTATCTTCATGTTTAGTGGCACACAAACCACCAACAGGATTACCATACGCGGCATTGGCTCACGCAATTTGTACGGTACCAGTAAAATTAAAATTTATTTTGACGACATTCCGCTGACAAATGGATCGGGCGAATCTGCTATTGAAGATATTGAATTGACAGCTTTGGGGAGAATTGAAATTTTAAAAGGTCCTTCCTCCAGCATTTATGGTTCTGGATTGGGCGGCGCCATCCAATTAATTCCAAACAAAGGTTTATTTGATCAAACCAACCTGAAAAGCGGCTATACTTTTGGGTCTTTTGGCTTACAAAAGTACGTATTACAGGCAAATTTGGGAAGCCAGGCAAATGCCGCCAACCTTGTTTATGCCAATACGAAAAGTGATGGCTTCAGGGAAAACAATAAAACAGACAAACAATCATTTACGCTAGCGTCAAATCATTTTATAAACGATAAAAACAACCTGACTTTCATTGCCAGCCATATTGATGTGAAATCATTTATTCCGAGTTCCATTGATGAAAATAATTATGAAAACAATCCAGAATCAGCAGCTTCAAACTGGGAACGCGCCAAAGGTTTTGAAGATTATAAAAAATCCCTGCTAGGACTTTCGTGGAAACACAATTACAGTGCTGATGTTAAGCATTATACCAGTATATTTTCCTCCTTTTTTGATGGTGATGAAGCACGGCCATTCAGTATCTTAAAAGATCAAACAACCGCTTTTGGCATAAGAACCAAATTGGAGTTGAAGGATCAATTAATCGGAAAATCCGTTCAATATATTGTTGGCGGAGAGCTATTCAACGATATTAAAAAATACAAAACTCTGAAAAATCTGTATCTTGAATATCCCGAAGGAATAGGAAGCGTGGCTGGCGAAACATTGAGCGATTTTAAAGAAAACAGGGGTTATTTTAACCTGTTTTTCGATTCGAACTTACAGCTTTCTGAAAAAACCCAAGTCAATTTAGGTGTCAATTTAAATCAGACCGGCTTTACGTTAACCGATAAATTTAATAGTGATGCTGTTAATTTTTCGGGGAAACACCAGTTTAAAGCCATTCTTTCGCCTAAAATTGGCGTAACGCATCAATTAGATAAAAATAAAATGGTTTACGGAACCATCAGCCACGGATTTTCAACGCCAACTTTGGAAGAAACTTTATTGCCAAACAATACATTGAATACCAATATAAAACCTGAAAAAGGATGGAATTTTGAAATTGGCAGCAGAGGTTTGGCATTTAACAACAAACTTAACTATGATGTTGCTTTATATCAAATGACCGTTAAAAATTTATTGGTGGCAAAACGCGTTGGAGAAGACGAATATGTTGGCGTAAATGCAGGAATAACCAGCTATGCCGGCTTGGAAATAACAGGCAATTATTTTCTGGTAAAAACCGCTAAATTTAAAATTAAACACAACAACAATTTGAGTTTAAACAATTTTAAATTTATAGAATTTACTGATTTTGACAACGATTATTCAGGAAACAAATTAACGGGCATTCCCAATATCACTTTAAATTCCTCGGTTAGTATAGAAAACAATATCGGATTTTATGGGAAAGCCGACTTTAATTATGTTGGTAAAATGCCTATGCGGGATGACAATTCTGTTTATTCAAAAAAATATCATTTGGTAAATGGGATGATTGGTTTTAAAACTTCAGAAGAAAAAAAAATATCGCTTGACCTTTTTGTTGGATTAAACAATATTTTTGATGAAAAGTATGCGGCTATGCTTCTTATAAACGCAACCAGTTTTGGAACTGCCAAACCGCGCTATTACTATCCGGGAGAACCTGTAAATTATTATGCAGGAATCAATTTAAAATATCATTTTTGATTAAATAATGATCTAAAATATTAGCTTACTTTTTTGTAGATTTACGCTAAACCAATCGGCCCAAAATGAAATTTTATCCTTTTAAAGCAATAGTCGTTTTATTGCTAAGCATTTCCTTATTTAGCTGCAAAAAAACAAACACTTCCGAAGCAATTGAAATCAATTTTGTCAAAGAAAATTATAATAAAATGGAGACAACCATCACGATGCGCGATGGCGTTAAATTGTTCACCGCCATTTATTCTCCAAAAGACAAAAGCAAAACCTATCCCATTTTATTGCAACGCACGCCTTACAGCTGTCAGCCCTACGGCGCAGACACCTTAAAAAACAGCATTGCGCCTAATAAATTTTTGATGGAAGAAGGAAATATTGTGGTGTACCAAGATGTTCGCGGACGGTGGATGAGTGAGGGCTCATACGACAATATGCGTGCTTATATTCCGAACAAAAAAAGCAACAAAGACATTGATGAAAGTTCCGATACATACGATACCATTGACTGGCTGGTGAAAAATGTGGAGAACAACAACGGAAATGTGGGCACTTGGGGAATATCCTATCCCGGGTTTTATGCAACTTATTCAGCCATTGATGCGCATCCTGCTTTAAAAGCGGCGTCACCGCAAGCCTGCATTGGCGATTTCTTTTTTGATGATTTTCACCACAACGGTGCTTATTTGTTAAGTTATTTTAGAGCCACTTCATTATTTGGAACACCAAAAGATGCGCCATCCGATACGGCTTGGTACGCGACTCCCGATTTAAAAACAAAAGACCAATACCAGTTTTTTTTGGATGCAGGTCCGTTGAGCAATTTAAACCACTATTTTCAATATGAAAAATTGGATGAAACTGCACCGCAAAACAAAGACAAAGTTGATGACTTTTTCTGGAAAGAATTAATTGAACACCCAAATTACGATGAAGTTTGGCAAAGCAAAGGCATTATCCAGCATCTGAAAAATATAAAATCTTCGGTGGCAACGATGGTTGTGGGCGGACAATTTGATGCCGAAGACTTATATGGACCTTTAGAAACTTACAAAACCATTGAAAAATACAACAAAGACAATTACAATACTTTGGTTTTCGGACCTTGGAGTCACGGACAATGGGCAAGAACAGACGTAGAAAACAGCGTAGGAAATTATTATTTTGGCGATTCCATTTCCATAAAATTCCAGGAACAGATTGAAACCAAATTTTTCAACCATTTCCTAAAAGGAAAAGGCGATAAAAACTCTGGTTTGCCTGAAGCTTATGTGTATGACACCGGCAAAAAAGAATGGAAGTCTTATGATATCTGGCCACCTTCAAACAGCCAAATAATATTGATGTATTTATCCGATAATCAAAAATTAACAACTTCCGCAGAAAAGGAAATCGGCATCAAATTTATCAGCGATCTTAAAAAACCGGTGCCATATACCGAAGACATAAAAACCGTATTTACGCCAAGAAAATATATGACCGACGATCAGCGTTTTGCCGCCAGAAGAGGCGACGTGCTGGTTTTTGAGACCGATATTTTAGAGAAAGATTTTACCTTGGCTGGCGATATTTTGGCAAAACTGCAAGTGGCAACCACAGGGACCGATGCCGATTGGATTGTGAAAGTGATCGATGTGCATCCTTCGGATATACAAGAAACCAACGAAAAAATGCAAGATCATTTAAAAATGAGCAATTATCACTTAATGGTAAGAAGTGAAGTCATGCGCGGAAAATTCAGAAATAGTTTTACCTATCCTGAACCTTTTACTCCAAATAAAAAGACTGCGGTAAACATTAAGTTGCAAGACGTAAATCATACGTTTAAAAAAGGGCACAAATTGCAAATTCAGGTGCAAAGCACTTGGTTTCCATTGATTGATATGAATCCGCAAACCTANNTAAAAAAGAAGAGCCAAAACTTTTGATATGACCATCAAGGTTTTGGCTCGAACTTAAACTACTAACTAAAATTTCATTTCAAAGAGGATAACTTTGTGTTCATTGACCTATTTAAATACAAGCACTCTTTTTAATAATTAATTTCTATGCGCGAATTTAAGATTATTGGAATTAAATAAAATGACTTTTGTCAATTTAAAAGATTTTTTTCAAAAATTATGACTATATTAAACACTCACAAAAACGATTGCCAAAAATATTGAAACGAAAATGAGCACGGCAGATTTCCAAAAAAAATGTGCTTTTTTAAGTTGCATAAAATAAAATGCCACGCCAAGAAATTTAACCATAAAAAGCGCCAAAATTATTGCTGCAGTTGCTTTTAAATCAAATCCAAATTTAGCGACAAATGCAGCCAATATAGTTAATGCCAAAAGCGATAAAAGTACTTTAAAATATATCTGATTTTTCATCTAAAATATTAAATAAATTATTGGAAACAATAAGAGCCAAATTAAATCGCACATATGCCAAAACGTAGCACTGGCTTCAAAATCTTCCACGGCCAGATCCATATTTTTTTTGTTTAAACTGAAATAAACGGAACTTAAAATCACCAATCCAACAAGCACGTGAATCACGTGAAACAAGGTTAGCATCCAATAAAATGAGAAAAAAGTATTGTAACCAATCGATAAGCCCGCCTCAATTTTCTCAAAATACTCAAAACTTTTAAGCAATAAAAAGAGGAAACCTCCCAACATTGTTAACTTCAAATACAAAGATGATTTTTTGATGTTATTCACTTTAAAACTTTCTACAGATTTCACCATAAAAAATCCGCTTGTCAGCAAAAAAATGGTGTTAACCAACCCGAAAGTTGAATTTAAAAGCAACCTTGAACTGTGAAAAACTTCTGGTTCATCTTTGCTGTATATTACCATCGCAACCAAAGCCATTCCAAAAGTCAATAACTCCAAAAAGAGGATAATCCACATTAAAATTCCTCCCGGTGGATAGTAAATGTTTTTGGAATCGATTTTGACTAAATTCATATTTTAATTTAAATAACTAATCCCAATCTAACAAACGTTTTTGGCCTTCCAGTTTTTGAATTTCCGTAATGTCTTGAGACATTTCAATCACGCCTTTGTATTTTTTATCGTTATCGCGAATGGCAAAATACCTGATATGGATAATTCTTCCTTTAAAATTAAACCAAAACTCTGCAACGTCTTTTGTTCCAGCTTTAAATTCGGCCACAATTCTCAAAACCATATCCACACTTTTTGGCGGATGGCAAAATTTAACCTCACGGCCAATTATGCCTTTGCTTCTTGGAAAAACCCTGTCGTCTCCTCGATTGTAAAAGATTACTTTATCATTTTCATCAACAAAAGTGATGTCGACGGGTAAAAAGCGCAACAGCAAATTCACCTGTTCCGGAGTCATATAACCTTCATCATAATGGAACGTGTTTTCCAATGAAAAAGTCAGATCACGCTTGCTAAAATCTTCACTTGGATGCACATATTCAGCAGCAACAATTGTAGGATAAGGTTCTGGTTTTTCGGTTAACATCCACCCAATTTCCTCATCTCCCTGATAAAAATCCTTCCACTCTTCTTCAGATAACAATTCCATTGAATTAGGAAACAATCGCATATCTTCTATGCTTAACAAACGTTTAATGCCTTCAACCAAATATGGAATATTGTCAATAATTTTGGCGGTATTTTTTTCGGTATTATAGTCATTCAGCAATTTTATTTGCGCTCGTAAATTGTCGTGAAAAGACCACATTCCCTGGCTTGGACCTTCCCATCCATGTTTTTCCAGATAAGGAAACAACTGATTTTCTTTACGCGCAAAACGTTTTTCAATGGTTGTTAACTGATTGAAAATGTTGAAATATTTTTGAAAATCCTCCACGGGATTAACATCTGTCAATTCCAAAAGCAATTCTTGAATTAAGTCGCTTTCCCTGTAATATACCTCAACGGGATGCCCTTTGGGCAATTTTTCTACGGTTGATAAAAATGAATTCATTTTTGTGAGATTTTAAATTATATAGTTGGGTTTGAAATTTTTTTCCTTATTGTTTCAATTTCTTTTTTCAGAACTTCAAATTCAACCCCGCTTTCTTTGCACGCAATTTCAAGTGTTGCGCCGCCACCACAGCAAAAATCTATTTTATATTTACTAAAAACTTGGTCGGCTCCCATATTTTGGGCCACTACTTCTGCAACAGTATTTTGTTTAGTGATTTTCATCATTTGATGTTTATAATTATAATGCAAATATACTAATAAAATACTAATTAGTCTTTTATTATTTTGATTAATATTTACACACAATTAATCGTAAATTTTGATAAAAAATATTTGTTGAAAATTGCCTGAATTTGCTTTAAGACTGATGCCTGATTTTTTCAAATAACAGTACCAAAGATTTTAGCATTTCAACGGGAGTCGTTAAAATCTGATAATGATTTTGCCCAAACATTTGCGGTAAATAATATTTGGCTTGTGCTTCTATCGCCAGCGCGTAAGAATTTATTTGTCTTTCATTTAGTTCGCGCAAGGCTTGTTTCACATCGTTAACACCATATTTTCCTTCGTACTTATCATAATCGTTGGGCTTTCCGTCGGAAATTAAAATAACCCATTTATTTTTGGTATCACGTTTGTCCAACATAGCTCCGGAATGTCGCAAAGCAGCGCCAATACGGGTGTAACCGCTTGGTTCAACCGCACCAACTTTAAATTTAGCCTTGTTCCAATCTTCATCGAAATCCTTTATGGTAATATAAGTTGAATGGTTTCTGGTTTTAGAATAAAAACAATCAATTGAAAAATCGATATTAAATTCATTTAAAAGTTCTCCAAACAAAATAGACACTTCTTTTTCAACATCAATTACACGGTTTCCAGCTGCATAACCATCGCTGGACAAACTGATATCCAACAACAACAAAATTGACAAATCTTTTTCTTTTTTTCTTTTAGAAAGGTAAATTTTTTCTGAAGGTGTATGTCCGGAATGCACATCAACATACAAATCTGTTATCGCGTCAATGTCAAATTCCTCCCCTTGGGTTTGCCTGCGCTGAAATTGGTATTTATTATTCACCGTCGTCAGCATTTTTCGCAATCCGATTAAGGTAGAATTATTTTTTAAAATCGTTCTTTTATAATAGGAAATATTCGATTTCAACTGTGATTTTGGATAAACTTTACAGAAATCATTTTTATAAACGCGTTTGGAATAATCCCACTCATCATAAGTGATATGATAGCCTGAACTGTCGTATTCCGCACTTTCTGAAACCGTGGTGTTTTCCATAAAATCGGCCTGATAAACGGAGTGCGCCGTATCATCAACACGAACGGTATATTTCATATTAAGCTCATCCAACGCATTGGCGTGATCTTCCAAATCGTCATCGCCATCAAAATCTTTGAAATTTCCGCCAAACTCTTCCGCCGTTTCCACTTTTTCAAATTGATGTTGCAAAACCGCATCTTCTTGTTGTTTTACATCAACCTGCACCGAAATAATTTCTTCAACCGCTTTGGATTTTATGGTGGTTTTTGGCTGATCTTCATCGCCTTTTTTAACGGCATCCGTGAAATTTTTCAACACATCTCCATCATCTTCCAAATTATTTCGCATCCACTTTCCATAAATAAAAGTATAATCCGCTTGCTGCGCATCTTTGGTTTTACTTTTATAAAATTGAATAAATGACTCAAAGTATTTTTTTGTTACCGGAAATTGTTCGAACATAGATTCCAAAACACGAGATGAAGTTTCTGCCGCTTTTTGCTGGGATTCCAATAACTCGTGTTCCCTGTTGTCATTCCAGTTTAAATCTAAATTTTTTTGAACCGACAAATACACTATTCTGAATAAATAAAATGAAATGTTTTCATCAGCTGTAGGAAAATCAGAAAAAGCAACGGGAAGAAAAAAGTTGTTATTTTTGTAGCCGCCTTCTCTTTCCGCCTCAAAAATCTCAATAGATTCTCCGGTGATGGCACGCGCAAAAATGGTCAATCTCGATTTTAAGTCGGATAAGTTTACGGAATTAGCGATGTTTTCCTGTTTTTTTAGGTTGCGTCGCTTAAAGTAAAAAGCGAGTTTGGTAAACAAGTATTCATCCGGTTCGAACATTTTTTTAGATTTCAGTACACAGTCACAGTTTTCAGTTTTTTTTAGGCATTAACTGCCAACTGCAACTGTAAACTGCAAACTATTTTAGATCATTAAATTACACAAATCCTTCAATGCTTCTATCACTTCTAAATCATCGGTCAATGGTTCAACAACAGCCACTTCAACCGACAATCTTTTTGGCAATCCGCTATGGATTAATTTTGCCGCATCAACCAACAATCGGGTTGAAACTGTTTCCGCCAATCCAAGTTCGGTCAGGTTTCTGATTTTTGTGGCGATGTTCACCAATTTTTTCGCAATATCAAGTTCGATTCCGGTTTCATTCACGATAATCTCCGCTTCAATTTTGGCTTCGGGATAGGCAAAAGAAGTTGCTATAAATCGTTGTCGGGTTGACGGTTTTAATTCTTTAAATCCCTTTTGATAGCCAGGATTAAAAGACGCCACCAACATAAAATCGCTGTGTGCCTTCACAGTTTCACCCAATTTATCTATAAACAGTTCACGCCTGTGATCGGTAAGGGAATGTATGGCAACAATCACATCGGGTCTTGCCTCTGCAATTTCATCCAAATAAATAATGGCGCCTTCTTTTATGGCAGTTGTTAGCGGACCGTCTAACCAAATGGTCTCTGCCCCTTTTATAATGAAACGACCAATTAAATCGGTTGAAGAAGTTTCTTCGTGACAGGAAATCGTAATCAATTTTTTATCCAATTTATGAGCCATAAACTCAATAAATCTAGATTTACCGGTTCCTGTTGGACCTTTCAACAAAAAAGGAATTTTATTTTTAAAGGCGTGTTCAAACACCTCAATTTCTTTTCCGATTGCTTGGTAATACGGAGCTTTGATACTCATAATTATTTATTTACAGTTTCAATAATTTTTGAAATAGTTACTTTATTGTCAACACCCAAACCTTCCTGTTGGTGAACCAATTCTCCTTGCGGACTAAATACGCTTATAATGTTTGAATGTGAAAAATCCATTGGGGAAATTTGCTTGTATTTAACCGCCAAAACATTTGAAAATTCCCTAACACCGCTTTCAGTTCCCTGTAAAAAAGTGTGTTGGTCATCATCCATAAAATTTTCTATGGCAAATGCTTTTAACTTTTCAGGGGTATCGGTTTCGGGATCTATGCTCACAAACACAAAATTAATTTTGCTGATTAACGCTTTTGGAATTTGTTTTTCAATATTTCGCATATCAGCCACCAATCTTGGGCAAGCTGCTTTACAAGTGGTATAAATCATCACCATAACCAGTGTTTTGCCTTTTAAATCCTCCAATAAAATAGTATTTCCTTTCTCTGTATTCCATTTGGTGGTTAAATTAAAAATAGAAGTTTCAGAAATTTCATCGGTCCCCAGGATTTTTTCGTCTGCTGCTGCCATCGGTTTTAAATCCATTTTACAAACCGGACAAGCACCTTCAGCCTGATACGTTTTTTCAGCTTCGCATTTCATTGGGCACTGATATAAAACTTCATTTTTATTTTTTGAATTCCCAACATTACAGGCTGATAGCGCAAGCAAAGCCACAGACATTATTGCGATATATTTTAAATAGTTCATTTTATGGTTACTTTTACGGTTTAATGCTAATAATTACTGCAATTTATAATTAATTGTTTGGGCCTGCCTGCTTTTTTGGTAGGCGTTACCCTGCGGGTCGGGCTTTTCGTTCCAAACTTTTTCCGCTAAAAAGCGCAAAAAGGTTTTCCCCTGCAATCCCTAACGCAAATACTTTTTTAAATAAAACTTAGCCCTTTTTATCTTTTACACATCGAAAACCCAAATTTTTGATGGCATAATTTGCATTGATGCTTCCGCGAAAAGCATACCGCATAAAAGCGGCATAATTCATTAAATCAGTAGCGTTAAGCGCGGCACTTCCACAAAAAAGATTGCTGTCTTTATCAACATCATTACGTGATTCACCTGAGATTAAAACGGAATTAAAATCGGAAGTCCATTCCCAAACAAGTCCGTGCAAATCATAAACACCCCAATAATTTTTAAATGTTGAACCTATTTCATTGTTAAAAGTCTTTGGTTTTTCATACCAGCCCAAAATAAATTCATTGTAATTTTTTAATTTGCGTGCATCTGGAATATTTTCATTTGCCATAGCAACATATTCCCATTCATCAATAGTGGGCAATCTTTTTCCCTGGCATTCACAGTATTCTTTGGCAACAAACCAAGATACGTTTGTAATCGGGGCTTTTAAAGATTGGGTTGAATTAAGCGCTGTGTCTGATTTCCATCTCACCAAATAATTTTTATCAGCAAATATATTTTTTGCCATTGATTTTCTCCATTTGGGATTTTTAATGACAAACTGCAAAAATTCTTGATTGGTAACTGGATAAACATCCATATAAAAATCGGAAATCTTAACTTGTAAAGATTCCCTTCCGTAAAGCGGAATGTACTTTCCTCCTTTTATGGAAACCATTTTGGATTGACAATTCGCGGTTGTTCCAAAAAAAAGCGACAGAAAAATTGTCAATCTAAAAACAGTTTTCATCAATATAAATATTAGAAATATTATTAAGTTTTATTTTGAATTTTTCACTTCAGTAACCATTGCAGGCGTAACATTTGTTTTATTGTTATCCCAAGAATTGTAAACATAGGTTAACACATCCGCAATTTCATCATCAGTTAAAGTTTGCCTTGTCATAATGCTATTATAATTTTTTCCGTTAACGGTGATTTCACCTGTTTTTCCGTTAAGCACAATTCCAATGGCACGTTTTACATCCGCATTTAAATAGTCTGATTTTGCCAATGGTGGAAATGCGTTTGCAATTCCTTCACCAGTTGCCTGGTGGCAAGCAAAGCAGGTTTTCATATAAATTTGTTTGCCCGATTCCATTTTTTCCGCCAATGTTTTATTTAATTTAACTTCGGGTTTAGCAGCTGTATTATTTGGCATTGTTTGAATTGTTCCGCCTTCAGGGAGATAAATTCCTTCTTGTTTTACGCCAGAGTAAAGTTGCTTATTTTCTTCACCACTTACTTTTAGCATTCCCAATGCGCCTTTATTAAATGCGCGAAAAATAGCGTGGTCAACTAAAATAAATGTTCCGGGAACTTCCACTTTAAAGTCAACTATTACAGCGCCACCCGCAGGTATTAAAGTTGTTTGCACATTTTTATTTATTAACGAACCTCCTTCAATATGAACATTGTCAAAAATTTCACCAATAACGTGAAAAGAAGATGTTAAATTTGGTCCGCCATTACCAATGTACAAACGAACCGTCTCACCCACATTGGCAGTAATTGCATTTTCGCCTGTTAAAGCGCCAACTTTTCCGTTAAAAACAACATAATCTGCATCTTCTTCTACTGCTTTTTTCATATCAAAAGGTTGTAAACCCGGATCTCCATTTTCTCCTTTGGTATAAAAATCACCTTGCATAATATAATATTCTTTATCAACTTTTGGCAAGCCACCTTCAGGTTCAACCAAAATTAAACCATACATTCCGTTGGCGATATGCATCCCTACAGGCGCAGTTGCGCAATGGTAAACATAAAGTCCGGGATTAAGTGTTTTAAAAGAAAATGTTTTTTGATGGCCTGGTGCAACAAATGAGGATTCTGCTCCACCGCCCGGACCGGTCACAGCGTGTAAATCGATATTGTGTGGCAATTTATTGTCGGGATGGTTTGACAAGGTGAATTCTACTTCATCTCCAACACGTGTGCGTATAAAACTTCCGGGAACAGAGCCCCCAAATGTCCAATAATTATATTTTACGCCATTAGAAATCTCGCCTTCTATTTCCAAAATTTCCAATTTAACAATTAATTTTTTAGCTGAACGATCTCCAATAGGAGCAGGAACAAAAGGAGGAGATGTAAGTTCCGCATCCATAGTGCCTCGAACTTGTATTTTTGCAGGGTCAATAATTTTTTCTTTTTCGGTTGAATTACAACTTCCAAATAATAGTATAGTTATTCCCATTAAGCCAATTTGGCCTAATATTTTTTTCAAGTTTTTCATTAAAATTGTACGATTTAGTTAGTAATTTGTTTTTGATTTTGGAGCAATTTACAATTATTATTGAAAAAACCAGCGTCTCAAATTATATCGGTACGATAAAATATAATCTTCAACGCTGGAAATCTATCTAAAAAACTACAAAAAATTCTTTATTTATTTGGTTATTCATTAATTTCCAAAGCTTCATCGCTTGGTTTTCCGTGCTTATAAAAATCGATGATATAAAGTATAATTCCCGTTGCAAATATGGATGCGCACAGCACCAAAACCACAAAGTGAATGGCAATTTCTTTTTGCACCAGCATAAAATCCATTTTAAACTTTCGTTCTAAATAAACCTGGGCAACGCCGGCAACACCAAAAGCAACCGTCATTCCAACCATACCAATATTGGCCAGCCAAAAAGCCATTCGGCCTCGAGAACTATCATATAATTTCCTGCCTGTCATATTGGGTAAACTGTAACTGATGATTGCTAAAACAATCATTCCGTAAGCCCCCCAAAATGCCAAGTGGCCGTGCATTGCGGTAACTAAAGTTCCGTGGGTATATATATTTGTTTGTGGTAAAGTATGGGCAAATCCAAGTAAACCAGCACCGACAAATGAAACTATTGCGGCACCAAGTGTCCAATACAAAGCCAATTTATTTGGATGTTTTTTCTCCCCTTTTCTGTACATATTAACGGCGAATAATGCCATCGCCAAAAATGCCAACGGTTCCAATGCCGAGAAAATTCCACCAACAATCAGCCAAATTTTATTTACGCCAATATAATAGTAATGATGTCCTGTACCCAAAACTCCGGATAAGAAAGTTAAACCAACAATTACATACAGCCATTTTTCGATGACTTCTCTGTCAACGCCCGTTAATTTGATCAAAAGAAAAGATAAAATACCTCCCATAATCAATTCCCAAACGCCTTCAACCCATAAATGAACAACCCACCAACGGAAAAACGAATCCGTTACCTGACTGTCGAATGGCAACATTCCCGGTAAATACAGCAATGCCGCAAACAGCAATCCCATAGAAAGCACCAAAGCCGTTGTGGTTTGACGTTTTCCCTTAAATAACGTCGTTAAAATGAGCCCTAAAAATAAGAGAACGTTTACAACAACCAAATAATCCAAGGGTCTTGGAATTTCTAAAAATTTTCTTCCTTCCCAAATATTAAAGTGAAATCCAACAATGGCAGTTACGCCAACTAAAGCCAAACTTATTAATTGAACATACGCTAATTTTACGCTTACCAATTCGCGTTGTGCTTCCTCAGGAATTATATAGTAGGCGGCACCCATAAAACCGGACAATAACCAAACCACCAATAAGTTTGTATGAACCGCTCTTGCAGTATTAAAAGGAATAAATTCGTGTAAATTATCGAACCCTATTCGGGCGAATCCCATAACAAAACCATAGGTTATTTGTAAGACTAACAGCAGCATTGAAAGGGCAAAAAACCAATAGGCTACTTTTTGTGATTTATATTTCATAATGTTCTTTTTATTTGTTTTTTATCGGTCATTATCAATAGCCTGTTTTCATTTTTGTTCTAATGAAAATTAGTTTGGGCTATTTCATTTTATGTAAGTTTATTTGTTGATTTTTTCTTTAGCCAATGGAGATATCACCCTATCAAAACCATTTAAATCGATTTTTCCGATCCAGTTAAAAAAGGCCACTACATCTGATGCTTCTTGCTCTGTCATTCCGTAAGCAACCATTTTTCTTCCGTTAAGTTGCCAAGGACTCGGCGACATTAAAATACTTTTTATTACTTCTTCGCCATTCCCATCGTAACGAATATTTAAACGGTCTATCACTTTTGTTAATTCGGGTGCGTAGTAAGCGCCTTCACCCAATAAAGTATGACAACCCATACAGTTGTTGGATTCCCAGATTTCTTTGCCCCGAACCACTTCGGCAGTGAGGTTTTCTCTATTTGTTTGATCATTTTCTTTAGAGAAAGAAAAAATGGTAAGTCCTATAAATATAAGAAACGTTACCAATGTTCCGCCTAAAAAGAAAGCCCTTGCTTGTTTTTTAGATAACATAGTTTAACAGTTTTAATTGATTATTTGATTATTTCGTTATTTAATTAATAAAAGATCTTTTTATCTTTTTATATAGCGAATGTATTATCTAAAAAGTAATTAAACTATGATTTTTATCATAAAATTTATTCGAGTGTCTCCTCAAGTGAAGGATTGATATTTTTTAAGGTTAGTAAAGTTCCTTTATCAGAAATTTCCTGTGAAAACTCCATAATAGTTAAATCCCTAAACTTCTCCAAAATATTGTTTTTAAAGGGAACTACAATAAAATGTACCGGACAAGGATTTGAGGAGTCACATTCGTGCAAGCCTAAAAAACAACCGTTCAATTTATTTAAACCATCAATATTATCAATGATATCAAGGACATTTTTATTTTTATTTATTTCTGATAAAAAAAATCCGCCGTGCGGACCTTTGCTGGAAGAAATAATTTTGCCACGCACCAGTTGCTGAAAAAGCTTCGCCAAGAACGGACTTGGAACATCAATATTTTCTGCAATTTCCTTTACGCTAATTTTTCTTTCTTCATCTGAATGTTCTGCTAAATACAATGTTGATAATATAGCATACTTACTGGCATTTGATAACATTTCTATATTTTTTTACAATTTATTCCAGCAAAAGTACCAAAAAAAGAGTATATGGTATTATATTTTTTTAAATTTAGCTGTAAAGTGCCTCATAATGGGCGCTTCGTCAACAATTGTATAACCAGATTTGGCTTCATCCCTGGTATCATAAATATTTTTTAAAGCAACGGCCATAAAGTCCATATGATTATTGGTATAGGTTCTTCTTGGAATTGCCAAGCGCACCAATTCTAATTCCGGATAACGATTTTCTCGAGTTATTGGATCTCTATCGGCCAAAACGGTTCCTATTTCAACACCTCTAATGCCGCCTACAATATATATTTCAACAGCCAAAGCTTGTGCTCTGTACTCTTCTCTCGGAATTTTAGGGACAAATTTATTCGCATCTAAAAATATGGCGTGACCGCCAATTGGTTGCTGAACTGGAACCCCAAATTCAATCAACTTGTTTCCTAAATAGGCAACTTGTTCTACCCTGCTTTCCAAATAATCATATTCTGTGGCCTCATCCAAACCAACAGCCAACGCGCCCATATCACGGCCATTCATACCGCCATAAGTTATAAATCCTTCAAACATAATATTAAAAACAGTTGCCTGCTTAAAAACTTCTTCGTTATTGAGTGCAATAAATCCACCCATATTTACCAATCCGTCTTTTTTTGCACTCATTGTCATACCGTCACCGTAAGAAAACACTTCCAAAGCAATTTCTTTGATGGATTTATTTTCATAACCTGGTTCGCGTTTTTTAATGAAATAAGCATTTTCTGCAAAACGGGCCGCATCAAAATACAATGGAATACCGTATTTTTTACATAAAGCAGAAACCTCTTTGGTATTTTGCACAGAAACTGGCTGCCCGCCCGCACTGTTACAAGTAATTGTGAGCACCACAAAAGGAATTTTTTCTTTGGGATGGCTTTTAAAAACACTTTCAAGCTTGTTTAAATCCACATTTCCTTTAAACGGATGCATATTTGAAGTTTCAAAAGCTTCATCAATGGTGCAATCTACCGCCTTTGCTTTTCTAAATTCAATATGGCCTTTTGTGGTGTCAAAATGTGAATTTCCGGGAACAATGTCGCCTTCTTTTACCAAAGCGGAAAACAAAACATTTTCAGCGGCTCTGCCTTGATGCGTTGGTAAAAAATAGTTGAATCCCGTAATTTTTTTTACGATTTCCTTAAGTTTTAAAAACGAGGATGATCCCGCATAACTTTCATCACCTATCATCATTTCCGCCCATTGCCTGTCGCTCATTGCGCCGGTTCCTGAATCGGTCAATACATCAATAAATACTTTATCCGAAGAAAGATTAAATAAATTATAATCGGCTTCCTG
Organism: Lutibacter sp.; assembly: GCA_003516285.1. Classification (GTDB taxonomy): domain Bacteria; phylum Bacteroidota; class Bacteroidia; order Flavobacteriales; family Flavobacteriaceae; genus Lutibacter. The sequence continues at coordinate 23,342 of DPCK01000082.1, forward strand.
TATCCATTTTAATCGTTGNNAAATTTTGAAAATGGCGTGATTAAAAATCACCAAAATGGAATAATATTAGGCAATAAATGATTCGGGACGCTTTATATTTAAAAAGAGATCCGTGAATAATTTAAAACTGTTTGGGTTTTTCATTTAATGTGTTATAGGATACAAATTTACTAAAATATTTACACAATTATTTCGATATTTTTTATTCTTTTTTAATGACAATAATCAGTTAATGCAATAAATGTTACAGTTATATTTGTAGTTGAAATTTTGTAAGATTAAGATTGGCTTAAAATTCATACTAATAAATCAGTATTATGACAATTATCATTATCTTCGCAAAACGTTTTTTATTACTAATAAATCTATTAAAATGAACAAAATTCTTTCACTAATTTATTCAACTCGTGTAACTGCTGTTTTATTTTTAGTCTTTGCAGCTTCAATGGGCGTGGCAACATTTATTGAAAATGATTATGGCACCGAAACCGCAAAAGCGTTGGTATATAATGCTTGGTGGTTTGAGGGCATTATGGTCTTTTTTGCCATTAACTTTTTTGGAAATATTTTTAAATACAAACTTTATAAAAAAGAAAAATTGGTGGTACTGGTTTTTCACTTGTCATTTTTCTTAATTATTGTTGGTGCAGGAATCACACGCTACATTAGTTTTGAGGGAATTATGCCCATTAAAGAAGGTGCTGTAAGCAATATTTTTTACTCTGAAAAAACGTATATCAGTGTTGTTGTCAACGACGGCAATGAACAAAAAACACCATACCACAAACGTGTTTTATTATCAGCTTTAGGAAACAATAACTTCCACTACAAAACAGATTTTAAAGGAGCGGACGTTGATGTAAAATTGACAAAATACACGCGAAATGCCCAAGAGGTTTTTGAGGCCAATGAAACTGGCGACGAATATTTAAAATTTGTTGAATCGGGTGAGGGCGGAAGACACGACCATTTTATTAAAAAAGGAGCATCGGAAGAAGTTCACGGTGTTATGGTTGGTTTTGATTCGCCAAGTCCAAATACAGTTGATTTTATAACTACAGATAGCGGTTTAAAAATTAAATCTGCCGTAGACGGAACATTCTTTAGAATGGCCGATAAATTTGAAGGCACCATTGTAAAAGATTCTTTACAGGATTTTTCACTTTTAGCCGTGCATTCCATTGCGGGAATGGAATTTGTAATTCCGCAGATGCCGATTAAAGGATCCTATAAAACAATTTCTGGCGATAAAGAACAAGAGGGTTTAGCCCAACTAGAATTTGAAGTTACTGCAGGTGGCGAAACTAAAACAATAAAATTAAACGGAGGGCAATACGCCATTCAGCCGCCAACAGTCTTTTCTGTAGGAAACTTAAATTTCAGAATGAGTTATGGCGCTATGCAAATGGAATTGCCATTTAGCATTAAACTCAACGATTTCCAATTAGACAATTATCCGGGATCTAACAGCGCTATGTCATTTGCTAGCGAAGTAACCGTTATTTCACCCGAAGAAACCTTTGATTTTAGAATTTTTATGAACAATATATTAAATTATAAAGGCTACAAATTTTTTCAGTCAAGCTACAATATCACACCTGAATACGAAGAAACCCATTTATCTGTAAATCATGATTTCTGGGGATCCACGATAACATATATAGGATATTTCTTATTATATGCAGGCTTAATGTTGATTATGTTTGTGAAAAACACCCGTTTCGATTTCCTTAGAAACGGCTTGGATAAAATAAGAAAGAAAAAAGCAGCGGCAACAACCATTTTATTGCTGTTGATTTCAACGTTTGCCTTTTCTCAAGATCACGACCACGCACCACTTCAAAAACAAATAGATTCTTTGGTGACAGCCAATATTATTGATGAAAACCACGCTGAGAAATTTAGCAGGGTTATTATACAAGATGCTGGCGGAAGAATGAAACCAGTGCATACTTACGCATCAGAATTGTTAAGAAAAGTAAGCAAATCTGATACTTACAACAATATGAATGCCACGCAGGTATTTTTATCCATTCAACAAAATCCAAGACTTTGGTTTCAGGTTTCTATCATTAGTATTGAAAAAGGAGACACAAAATTGAGAGATTTGATTGGCATTCCTCACGAACAAAAATATGCGTCGCTTGCTAACTTTTTTGATGAAAAAGGAAATTATAAACTAGCCGCAGTACAGCAGGAAGCACAAAAGAGCAACATCAAAAGTAAATTTGAAAAAGATGTTATCAATGTAGACAGAAGGGTGAATTTATTATATTCTGCCATTACCGGTGATGTTTTGAGAATTTTCCCAATTCCTAACGATCCAACCAATAAATGGGTATCTCACAATGATTTAGATCAAGCCAATTTTAAAGGAGCTGACTCTGTATTCGTGCGTCAAATTTTACCGGTGTATTTGCAAACTTTAACGGCATCACAAGCATCTAAAAATTATGCGCAATCGGATGAAATTTTGGAAGGAATTATAAAATTTCAACAAAAATACGGAAGTGCTGTTTATCCTGCGGAACACAAAATTGATGTTGAAATTGCCTACAACAAATACGATATTTTCAAAACAATATACAGCTACTATATGTACATTGGCGTATTGATGTTCTTTTTGGTGATTTTTCAAATTTTTAAGAAAAATAAAATCCTTGATTTTTCAATAAAAGCGTGTATTGCCATCGTAATATTATTATTTACGCTTCATACAGGTGGTTTAATTGCTCGTTGGATTGCCAGTGGCAATGCGCCGTGGAGCAATGCGTACGAATCTATGATTTATGTAGGATGGGCAACCATGCTTTTCGGATTGCTGTTTGGAAGAAAATCATCGATGACGATTGCAGCAACAGCGTTTTTAACCGCATTTATATTAATGGTGGCACATTGGAACTGGATGGATCCTGAAATTGCAAACCTGCAGCCAGTACTGAATTCATATTGGTTAATGATTCACGTGTCCATTATTGTGGCAAGTTACGGCCCGTTTGCCTTGGCAATGATTTTAGGATTGGTAGCGTTAATTTTAATGATTTTAACCACTAAGAAAAATAAAGAAAAGGTTGGATTAATGATCAAGGAAATCACCATTATCAATGAAATGGCGTTAACACTTGGTGTAATATTATTGACCATCGGTAACTTTTTAGGCGGAATGTGGGCGAATGAAAGTTGGGGACGTTATTGGGGATGGGATCCAAAAGAAACTTGGGCATTAATTAGCATTATGATTTATGCATTTGTGCTTCACCTGCGCTTGGTGCCAGGATTAAGAAGCCGATTTACCTATAACATGTTTTCTGTAGCTGCTTTTGCTTCAATTTTAATGACTTACTTTGGCGTTAACTTTTACTTATCGGGATTGCATTCTTATGCGAGCGGCGATAAAGTAATCACACCAACATTTGTTTATTATGCCATTGTTATTTTTACAATCCTAAGTGTTCTTGCATATTTTCAATTTAAAAAACATTATAAAAAATAATTAAAACCATNNGTGCTGTTTTACTTTAAAAATGAATTTATATTGTTGGCATTTCTGCAACTGAGAAAACAAAATTTTGTTGGAGCGAGCAAATGGTTATCATATATAAAAAATCCGGAAAGCGCCTTAATAAAAAAACAGCAAGGCTATTATAATTTCTTACAGGGAATTATGGTTTCACAAACGAATATTAACCAGGCTGAAAAATACTTCAAAAAAGCGTTGAGTTTGGGCTTGAATATGAAACACGATATGGCGATGGCAAAACTCCAACTTGCTGGTATCGCAATGTCTAAAAGGCGCAAAAGAGAAGCAACTATGTTAATTACAGAAGCTAAAAAATTAGATACTCAAAATATTTTAAACGAACAGATTAAAATGTTGAAGGATCAGCTAAAAAAAATATAAATCTTTATATATCATAAAAAAAGCACGCCGATCGGCGTGCTTTTTTTATGATGTAATAGTCACCGATTATTCCAAAATTACTGGTGTCAATAACTTATTATATTGAATGATAAAAACACCGTGGTTTTCAAAACTGCCCAACAAATTTCTTTCATAATTAAAAAGTGTTGAAAGTCTCGATGATTTACCTGCATTTAGCCCCAATTCCAAAGTGCCTGTCGTTGCAATTCTTGCTATAACATCGTAAGTGATATCAAATCCTTTTAACGCGTATTTAGAAGGAATCGTATAGTTTTTATCCTGATAGGTTTTGTAAAAGCTATTCAGTTTGGTATCATCTACATCCAAAAAATCTATGGAAGGATACATAAAATTCAATTGTCCCAAAAGGTTATTGTCTACACTGTCAAAATTTTTTCCTTTATCCAAAGCAATCAGTGTAATTGGAAAGTTATCTGCCAAACCTTTCAAACTATTGATTGCTGAAGCTGTTGTCACCATTTCATCACTCACCAAAAACACCCAATTATATGCGGTCTTCGTTAGTTTATCAGAAAATTTTCCTCCGGAAATATAGCCATATTCCGATTTAATCACCGAAATATTTTTAATATTATTAAAGGTTTTAAGCTTATTTACAACTTGCCATAATTTAGTTTGCGAATCTGATTTCCCGTCATTAATGATAACAATATTTTCGCCATTATAATTTCTTTCCAAATACCTCAAAAGCTCACTTTGCAACAATTCATCGGCAGGCGCAGCTTTCACTAAATTATTGGCAGAATTGGCCGACTGATTTTTTGAGTAAAAAGGCACCACTACCAGAGCTTCAATATGTTTTGAAAGCCAATAAGCATTGTCAAAAAACAAAGGCCCTATCACAGCATCAGCGTTTTCTAAATCATTTCTGTTGATAATCGTTTGAAGTTTATACGTAGAATTTTCAGAATCAATAAACTTAACTTTAAGGTTCAACCCTCTGTTTCTTAAAGAATCAATAGCCATTGTTGCCCCTAAATGAAAATCGGTAACAATGTTTAACAAAGAATTGCTTTTCCCAAAATTATCCGATTTGGTGGAATCCGACGACTTATTTAAGTTATAAGGAAGCATTATAACCAGTTTGATTTCTTTTGAAAAGTTGAAATTTTCATTCAAAGTACCACTTTTTACTTTCACATTATTTTCAATGCCAACCTTAGTTTCATTTGATACCGATTTTTCACTTTTGCCATTTTGAATTGGTATCATTTTTAAGATCATTCCCAATTTTAAGCCTTCAGAAAGTTCGGGATTTAATCGTAACAATTCAGCTTGAGAAACCTGATAACGGTTCGATAAATTATACATAGTATCATCTTTAACCACCGTATGAAGCTCATACATCACCGCATCATTTGTCTTCATTGAGGACGATCCCAGCTCAGGAATCACCAATTCCATCCCTGGTTTTAAACCTTCTGCAATCTTTGGATTTGCAGCTTGTAATTGTTCAATAGTGATTCCGAACTTTTTTGAAATGCCATACAGAGTATCTTTTGGCAAAACAAAATATAATTTTTTATCGCCATTATTCACCTTTACTTCCTGTTTTGTTTCCTGCTTGCCATAATTTAAATTTGGCACAATGATAACGGTGTTTGGCGCAAGGTTTTTATTAATATCAGGGTTAAGTTGCAGTAAATCTTTGGAAGTTATGTGATACGCTTTGGCAATGCTTTTTACAGTTTCGCCGTTTTTAACCGTATAGGAAACATACTTTTTTTGTTGCGCCATAGTGCCGCAAGAAAATAAAATAAGAGATACTAATATAAGGGTTATTCTTTTCATCTGTTCACATATTATTTTTTTATTAGTAACAGCTGCTATTCGCCTTTGATCATTGTTGTATATATCAAAATTTGTGATGGTTCGGTTCATAAATGGATTTAAATTTAATCTCGGGTTATTCCCACTCAATAGTTGCAGGAGGTTTGGAACTAATATCATACACTACTCTATTAACGCCTTTTACGCCATTTATTATTTTATTCGAAGTTTTTTGCAGAAACTCGTAAGGCAAATTCACCCAATCGGCGGTCATTCCGTCTGTTGATTCCACTGCCCGCAATACCACTGCTTTTTCATAAGTTCGCTCATCACCCATCACGCCTACCGAATTTACTGGCAACAACATCGCTCCTGCCTGCCAAACCTTATCGTACAATCCCCATTCTTTCAATCCGTTTATAAAAATAGCGTCCACTTCCTGTAACATTTGCACTTTTTCTGCGGTGATATCACCTAAAATCCGAATTCCCAAACCTGGTCCCGGAAAAGGATGTCTTCCCAACAATTCTGCGTCAATTCCCAAAGTTGCACCAACCCTGCGCACCTCATCTTTAAATATCATTCGCAACGGTTCCACAATTTTAAGTTTCATAAAATCGGGCAAACCGCCCACATTGTGATGCGATTTAATGGTTGCTGATGGTCCGCCGCTTACAGAAACTGATTCAATAACATCTGGATAAATAGTGCCTTGTGCCAGCCATTTCACGTCTTCAATTGCATGCGCTTCATCATCAAAAACTTCAATAAAAACCCGACCGATAATTTTACGTTTACCTTCAGGATCGGATTCTCCTGCTAGCGCTTTCAAAAAACGTGCCGAAGCATCTACGCCTTTTACATTAAGCCCCATTCCTTTATATTGCGTCAACACATTTTCAAATTCATTTTTTCGCAACAAACCGTTATTCACAAAAATGCAATACAAATTGGCGCCAATGGCTTTGCTTAATAAAACTGCAGCCACCGTAGAATCTACGCCACCCGAAAGTCCGAGAACAACTTTATCGCTGCCAATTTGTTTTTGTAAACTTTCAACGGTTAATTCCACAAATGAATCGGGTGTCCAAGTTTGTGCAACGCCGCCTATTTTCACCAGAAAGTTTTCTAATATTTTTATGCCATCTGTTGAATGGTAAACTTCCGGATGAAATTGAATGCCGAAAGTGTCTTCATTTTTAATTTTAAAAGCTGCATTTTCAACATCGTGCGTACTGGCGATTAACTCACAATTTTCAGGTAGATCAACGATGGTATCGCTATGGCTCATCCAAACCTGGCTGCCCAAGTGCACATTTTCAAAAAACTGTTCTTTGTTTTTTACAAAAGATAGATTTGCCCTGCCGTATTCACGGGTATTTGAAGCTGCCACTTTTCCGCCAAAATTATGTGCCAAAAATTGTGCGCCATAACATACGCCCAACAAGGGTTTTTTGCCTTTTATCATTGATAAATCGGGATGCGGAGCGTCATCAGCTCTTACGGAAAACGGACTGCCGGAGAGGATTACCGCCTTATAATTTTCGACCTTAAAATTTTTGCTGTTGAAAGGAAAAATTTCACAAAAAATATTGAGTTCTCTAACTCTTCGGGCAATTAACTGCGTGTATTGCGAACCGAAATCTAAAATAAGTACCTTGTCTTGCATCCGCAAAAATAATATTAAAATAATTATGCGATATTACTTTATGGTTTTTTTTCTGAACAAAATGATTTTTGCAAATAGAAAAAAGCCTCTTATCCCCTGCATCATCTTCGCTAAGGCTCAAAAGGGAATTAAAAAAATTTTAATTAGAATTGTAAAAAAGATGGTAACGAAAACACCAACCCGCCTGCTGATAGGGAACGCCCATAAAATTCCTCGAAAATAAAGCCTCAANNNCAATTAACCCAATTAATTTTGCGGGATAACGTCTGTCGGTTGCGTAACCGGCTTCACTTAAACCCTGCGCCCAGCCAACATAATCGCCATCTTTTAATGTAAATAAATTGGCATAACGACTTCTTGTGGTCAAAAATAATGAGTGGTCTCTATAGGATTTTAGCGGATCATTATAAACCCTAAAACATTCCCCTTTTTCATCATCGTCATGTAAAGTATGATCGCCTTCCCAACCTTTGTGGCATT
>DPCK01000149.1 GCA_003516285.1 Lutibacter sp.
ATAAAAAGTTTAAATCACTTCAATATGTAAATTTAGTTACATTATATATCAATCGATATGATAGTTGTCATTTTATAAATTTTGTTAATAACTTTAAGGTGAGCGTATTGAATGCTGTTTAGAATGGTTAAAGTTAATTTAAGGCAATATTTGCGTATCTTTGGTTACATAATGTCTTGTCAATTATTTTAATTTTTAAACAAATCAGATTGTTTAAAAAAGGGCTTAATTAATTGATATTTTATTAATCTGGAAGTTTAAAATTACGAATAAACAATACACATAAGCTTTTAAGCTTTAAATTTGCACGCAACTAAAAAAATTAAATAAAAATGATTAAAGCATTTAGAATTATTACGCTTATTGAAGGATTTTCACTATTGGTACTGTTATTTTTGGCAATGCCCTTAAAATATATTTGGAACTTGCCCCAAATGGTGCAGGTGGTCGGTATGGCGCACGGAATTCTTTTTCTGCTGTTTGCCGTTATGGCTTTGATGGTTTTTTACGAATTGAAATGGAGTATAAAAACTTTTGGCATTGTGATGTTTGCTTCCTTAATTCCATTTGGATATATTTATATCGATAAAAAACATTTAAAGGCTTAAAAATGTTAAAGGATTTCGAGATTATCAATTTAACCGACTTTATAAGTGATTACTTAATTAAACAAGGAATGATTCCTTTTTGGGCAAATTCCATTAATTTGGTGGTAACCATTGTTTTTTTGGCTTTAGCGGTTTTGTTTCTCGATAGAATTTTACGAAAAGTAATTGTTGTTTCCTTCAAACTATTTTCACTGCAAACAAAAACGGCCTTCGATGATTTTTTGGCACAAAGTAAATTTCCAAAGTACATTTCTCAAATTATTCCTATTTATGTACTAAAATACAGCATTCCTTATGTTGTTGGTGAATATCCGGATTTGCTGAATGTTTTTAACATCATTCTTAATGTTTATGCCGTTGTGTTGGTTGTTAAAATTATTCGGAGTTTTTTAAGATCTACCCAAAAATATTTGCGTACCAAGGAAAAGTTCAGAGACAAACCTTTGGAAAGTTATACGCAGGTAATAATGCTGTTTTTTTGGGGAATTGCCACTATTTTTATTGTATACCAGTTAACGGGTAAAGATATTATGAGTTTTGCCACGCTTGGCGCGGCTTCCGCAGTAATTTTGTTAATTTTTAAAGACACTATTTTAGGTTTTGTCGCCTCCATTCAAGTTTCCGTGAATGATATTGTGCGCATTGGCGATTGGATTACTTACAATAAATTTGGTGCCGACGGTTTTGTGACCGACATTAATTTGGCAACGGTACTTGTGCAAAACTGGGACAATACATACACCACCATTCCAACCTACAGCTTAATTTCCGATTCTTTTCAAAACTGGCGGGGAATGCAGGAATCTGGCGGAAGACGTATCAAAAGAGCCGTTCTTATCAAACAGTCTTCCATTAAATTTTTAACGGATGAAAAAATTGAGGAATACAAAAAAATTCAATTGGTTAAAAAATATATTGAACACAGACAGCGTGAAATTTTAAAGTATAATGAGAAAACCGGAGCTGATAAATCGGTGTTGATCAACGGAAGAAACCAAACCAACTTTGGGATTTTCAGAAAATATTTGAATGGCTATCTAAATGAAAATTCTGCCGTAAATAAAGACCTTACTTTAATGGTTCGGCAATTGGAACCAACATCCAAAGGAATTCCTTTAGAAATTTATTGTTTTATAAGCGACAAACGTTGGGAAAACTTTGAAGCCATTATGGCCGATATTTTTGACCACGTGATTGCTTCTGTACCTTATTTTGATCTGGAAATTTTTGAAGAACCCACAGGCAAAGATCTAAGGTCTTTGGTGGAAAGAGAAAGTTAGGCTCTAATTCTCATTCACTTTTAACCGAGCTGTTGTAGTTGTTGTTTGATTTGAAAAATCATTTTCCAAATATTTTAAATAACCCACAATGGCAATCATTCCTGCATTATCGGTGGTATATTCAAATTTAGGGATGTAGGTTTTCCAGCCAAATTTTTCTTCCGTCGCTTTTAAGGTTTCCCTGATTTCAGAATTTGCGCTTACGCCGCCTGCGATGGCAATATGTTTAATTCCGGTTAATTCAACTGCTTTTTCAAGTTTATCAAACAAAATTTCCACAATGGTGCGTTGAATGGAAGCACAAATATCATTTAAATTTTCTTCAATGAAATTTGGATTTTCTTTCACTTTTTTCTGAATAAAATACAGAATCCCTGTTTTTAATCCGCTGAAACTAAAATTTAAATCGGCCATTTTTGGTTTGGAAAACTCAAAAGCATTGGGATTTCCAAGTCTGGCATATTTATCAACAAACGGTCCGCCCGGATAAGGCAATCCCAAAATTTTTGCCGATTTGTCGAAGGCTTCGCCAACGGCATCATCCAACGTTTCGCCAATAACTTCCATGTCAAAATAGCTGGTAATTTTCACAATTTGGGTATGTCCGCCGCTTATGGTCAAACATAAAAAGGGAAAAGGCGGTTTTTGCTGCTTTTCATCATCAATAAAATGTGCCAAAACGTGCGCCTGCATATGATTTACAGAAATTAAAGGAATGTTCAAAGCCAATGAAAGTGACCTTGCAAAAGAACTTCCAACCAATAATGAACCCATTAACCCGGGTCCGCGCGTAAAAGCGATGGCACTTAACTGTTTTTTGTCGATATTTGCCTGTTGAATTGCCTGCTGAATTACGGGCACAATATTTTGTTGGTGGGCACGCGATGCCAATTCGGGAACTACGCCTCCATATTTGGCGTGAATTTCTTGGTTTGCAACAACATTTGTCAGTACTTTGCCATTGCAAATTACGGCAGCGCTGGTATCATCGCAAGATGACTCAATACCAAGAATGTAAATAGATTTATCTTTGACCATCAGTAATATTTAAAGGCACGAAAATTGCCATAAAAAATGCAAATTTAACGCTTATCAAACGAATTAAAAAAATAGTTGTAAGATTACTCCTTGTGCTGGTGCTTTTATTGGCTTTGGTCAGTTTTTTATTGTCGCTTTCTTCCGTGCAAACCCGTTTGGGAAAAATGGCCACCGATTTTTTAAGAAAAGATTATAATGTTGACATCAACGTTAAAAGGGTCGATTTGTCTTTTTTGGGAAATGTGGAATTGAATGAAGTTTTGATTAAAGACCATCACGCGGATACCTTAGTTTATGTTGAGAATTTAACAACCTCTGTTTTAAGTTACCAGAATCTGATCGTCGGAAAGTTAAATTTCGGTCAATTTTCTTTAGAGAAGTTCATCTTGAATATGAAAACATACAAAGGCGAAGATGATGATGCCTTTACCATGTTTATTGATAAGTTTGATGATGGCACCACACCCACAAAGCCTTCCGGATTTTTACTGACTTCGAGCAGGTTAAAATTGAAGGATGGTTATGTGGAAATTTTTGATGAAAATGCAAAAAACAGCAAACCGTTATTTTTTAAAGGGATTGAAGGAAGTGCCAAGAACTTCAAAATTGACGGCCCAAATGTTTATGCGGATATCAATAAACTTCATTTTATTGAAAATCACAATGTAGAAGTTCAAAGCCTGTCTAGCAATTTTACCTACACAAAAACAGCGATGAATTTTTTGAATACCGAACTGGTGACAGACAAATCATCTATGGTTGCCGATATTAAATTTTCTTTCAACAGAGAAGATTTTTCTGATTTTGTAAACAAAGTGACGATTGATGCAGATGTAAAAAGCGCAGATTTGTCTTTGGTCGATTTAAAAAAGTTTTACAATGAATTGGGCACCAATGATGTGCTTCACTTTTCGACAAAAATAACAGGAAACCTAAACGATTTCAAGACAGATAAGTTGGTATTAACTACCGACCAGGATGCCGCAATTATTGGAACACTGCATTTTCAAAACGTGTTTAACCAAGCAGAGGGATTTTCATTGGCGGCAAATTTAACCAAATTAACTTCAGATTATGACCATTTAAAAGCATTGCTTCCAAATATTTTGGGAAAACAGCTTCCTTCTTCATTTAAAAAATTGGGAAAATTTTCGGTGAGTGGATTCACCTATATCACAGAAGATTTAATCAATGCTGATGTGATAATGAAAACCGATATAGGCACCCTGATTACAGATTTGGAACTGACCAATATTGGCGATATCAACAATGCTTCTTATTTTGGCCAAGTTGCAGTGATTGATTTTGGATTGGGGATCTTGCTAAATGATCCTTTATTGGGCAATCTTACTGCGGATGCCGATGTTGACGGAAAAGGTTTTACTTTGGAAAAAATGAACACTGCAGTAAAAGGCCATATTTCCTCACAACAATTTAAAGGATATACGTATACCAATGTTGATATCAATGGCGTCATTAAAAACAAACATTTTGATGGTGAAATGGAGGTAAATGATGATAACATTAAGCTGAACTTTGTTGGTTTGGCCGATTTTTCAACCAAAATTTTTACGTTCGATTTTAAAACTAAAATTGATTATTTGGATTTAAACACCTTAAATCTTTTTAAACGTGACAGCATATCTAAAGTTAGAGGTGATATTGAGATTAAAGTTTCTGGAAATTCTTTGGATGATTTGTCAGGTACCATTGATTTTAAAAATGCCTTATACATAAACCAGAAAGACAGCTATTTCTTTAAGGATTTCAACATCACTTCGGCTTTTGAAGGCGCGGAAAGAACCATTACCGTAAATTCTTCAGAAATTGTGAATGGTTATGTAAAAGGGAAATTTAAGTTTGCCGAATTGGTTAAACTTACAAAAAATTCTTTGGGAAGCATTTATTCAAATTACAAACCTTTTGAGGTTACAGCCGGACAGGAACTGGAATTTAAATTTAAAATTCACAATAAAATATTAGAAGTTTTTTATCCGGAAGTTGCTCTTTCCGCAAANNGTTGCCAAAATAAATACCAAAAATTACAATATCGCAAAATTGCATTTGGTGAACATCACGCTAAATGACACCTTGTATTTTAGGACTGAGTTTTTGGGCGGAGAAAATAATACTGAGAATTACGATTTGGCGTTTTATCATACGTTTAACCAAGAGAACAAATCGGTTTTCGGACTTCAAAAATCGAATTTTACCTTTAAAGACACCAAATGGGTTATCAATCCCGACGACAATTTTGACAACAAATTGGTGTATGACAACAAAACAAAAACGTATGATATAAGTCCGTTCTTAATCACCTCAAATGATCAAAGAATTGAGTTTTTCGGGCAAATGCGCGACACCATTTCAAAAGATTTAACTTTTAAGTTTGACAACGTTAATTTGGCCTCTATTGTTCCTAAAATAGACAGCATAAGCGTTAAGGGAATTATGAATGGTTCCCTAAATTACAAACAATTAAATAGGGTAATAAAGCCAACTGCCAACTTTACAATAGCTGATTTTAACCTTAATAATTCCGAACTCGGAAATTTAAAAGTCGCTATTGAAGGGAAAAATTCCATCAGGGATTTTGGCGTAAATATTATATTGGAACGTAACAATATTGTAAATTTTTCAGCAATTGGTGATCTAGATTTTACTTCTAAAAAACCAACTATGGATGTGCTGCTGGAATTTGAGGAATTTAAACTAGATCCGTTTTCGCCATTGGGACAGGATGTATTTACAAATATTAGGGGTTTTGCCTATGGAAATGCGCATTTAACAGGATTACTGAATAATCCAACGATGGAAGGTGAGTTGTTTTTAGACCAAGCCGGATTATTTTTACCTTATTTAAATGTGGATTATGATTTTGAAGGAACCAGCGTTGTTTCTATGAAAAATCAAACATTTACCTTTGAAGACGTTCAATTGAAAGATAAAATATTTAGAACCAGAGGAAAATTAACAGGTACCATCAGCCATTCAAATTTTGAAACTTGGCGATTAAATTTAGACTTAAGCACCAAAAATTTATTGGTGTTAAATACCGTTGAGAAAGAGAATTCTGTGTATTACGGCACCGGGTTTTTGGAAGGATATGCCAATTTATATGGACCAACGGATAAATTGGTAATTAATGTTGTTGGAAGAACAAAAAAAGGCACTTACCTCACAATTCCTGTTAGCGATGTGAAAACTGCCGAATCTTCTCAATTAATTCGATTTGTAAACAAAAACAATCCCGAAGATAATGAAGAAACACGACGAAAGTATATTTCAGAAAAACTAAAAGGATTGTCTTTAAATTTCAATATAGATGTCACAAAAGATGCTGTTGTTGAAATGGTGTTGGACAAATCGACCGGAAGTTTTTTAAGAGGAAGCGGAACAGGAAACATACAAATTGCCCTTGATACCAAAGACAAGTTTGAAATGTATGGAGACTTTATTGTGGACAATGGCGTTTATAACTTTAAATATGGCGGATTCATCAACAAACCGTTTATTGTGAAAAGAGGCGGAAGCATTTCCTGGAGCGGAGATCCTTTAACTGCAGATATCAATATTGAAGCTGTTCACAGAGTTTCTGCCAACCCGAGGTCTTTGTTGGAAAATATTACCTCAAGCAGAAAAATTCCGATTGATTTGGTTACCCGATTTTCAGGAGAACTGTTTAATACCCAAAGAGAATTTGACATTGAAATTCCAAATGCAAGTTCAACGGTGGCTTCAGAGCTGGCATTTAGGTTGAACAGCGATAACTTAAACAACAAAACGGTGCAGTTTATATCGTTGCTGATTTCGGGAAGTTTTTATAATGAAAGCGATTTAAGCGTTAACAGCAACACCGCTTTGTACGGAACTGGTTTTGACATACTTTCAAATGCCTTCGACAATATTTTTAATCAAGGAAACAACCGTTTTAAACTTAGACCTGAATATACCGTTGGCGAAAGAGGCAAAGTAGACAATTTAAATATTGAGGATCAATTGGCCATAGGGCTGGATTATCAGTTAAACGACCGGATTATTATCAACGGAAAAGTGGGCGTTCCTATGGGCAACAGCAGCCAAACCAATATTATTGGAGAAGTAAATGTTGAGTTTTTACTGAATGAAGAAGGAACTTTACGGTCATCAATATTCAACCGACAAAACGAAATTCAATATTCTGAAGAAGAAGAAGGATATACACAAGGAATAGGTTTAAGCTATCAAATAGATTTTGATAATAGTAAAGAATTGCTTCAAAAACTGGGGCTCAGAAAGAAAAAAGTGATAGTTCCTGTTATTAAGCCGCTTGACACTATTGAAAAAATTGACAGAATAATAGATTTTAAAAATAAAAATAAAAGAAATGAATAAACCAACATTGGTAATTTTAGCTGCGGGGGTAGGCAGTCGGTACGGAGGATTAAAACAATTGGACACTTTCTCTGAACAAGGTGACACCATTTTAGATTTTTCAATATATGATGCAATTCGTGCAGGATTTGGGAAAGTTGTTTTTATCATCAGAAAAAATATTGAGGCGGATTTTAAAGCTTTTTTCGATAAAAAATTGGAAGGAAAAATTGAGGTGGAATATGTTTTTCAGGAATTGGAAAATATCCCGGAAAAATATTTAGACAATAATCGCGAAAAACCCTGGGGAACCGGGCACGCATTGTTGATGGCAAAAGATGTTGTGAAAGAAAATTTTGCGGTAATCAATGCCGATGATTTTTATGGTGCCGAGGCTTTTAAAGTGGAAGCTGAATCGTTGAAAAAGATGGATGTTGAATCCACCAATTTTAATATGATGGGCTATGTGCTAAAAAACACCATTTCTGAATATGGATCTGTTTCAAGAGGAGAATGCAGTGTCGACAAAAATGGTTTTTTAACCGGCGTAACCGAAAGAACACATATTGAAAAAGTGAATGGTGAATTGAAGTATAAAGATGAAAATGAGGATTTAATTCCAATTTCAGAAGAAACAATCGTATCGATGAACTTTTTTGGATTTACGCCAAAATACTTCGAATTGTCTGAAACTTTGTTTGAAGCGTTTATGGAAAAAAATTATAAAGAACCAAAAGCAGAGTTTTTTATTCCATTGGTCATCAACCATATTATTGTCAATAAATTGGCTACTATGGAAGTGTTAAAATCCGATGCGCGCTGGTTTGGCGTTACTTACAAACAGGATAAGGAATATGTAACTTCAGAAATTCAAAAGTTAAAAGACAAAGGTGTTTATCCTATTAATTTATGGTAGGCAATCTTAAGAATATCAAAAAAACGATTTTCATTTAAAATATAATCATAATTTTGCCTTTCGCTTTATGGGAAACAAAATAAAAAAAATAGGGTTAATGACTTCCGGAGGTGATGCTCCGGGAATGAATGCTGCAATTAGGGCCGTGGTTAGGGCTTGCACTTACTATAAAGTGGATTGTGTTGGCATTTATAGAGGTTATCAGGGGATGATTGAAGGCGATTTTGAACCACTCTCCGCTCGTCACGTCAGCAATATCATCAACAGGGGAGGAACCATTTTAAAAACCGACCGATCAAAAGAATTTAGAACAAAAGAAGGAAGGCAAAAAGCTTACGATCAGTTAAAAAATGCTGAAATAGATGCTTTGGTGTTAATTGGCGGAGACGGAACTTTTAACGGCGGAATAGTGTTTAACAAGGAATTCAATTTTCCTTGTATTGGAATTCCGGGTACCATTGACAATGATATTTATGGCACAAACTATACAATTGGCTATGATACCGCTTTAAATACCATTGTTCAGGTTATAGATAAAATTAGAGACACTGCCAGTTCGCACAATCGGTTATTTTTTGTGGAAGTTATGGGTCGTGATGCAGGATTTATTGCGCTAAATGCCGGCGTTGGAGCAGGAGCGGAGGAAATTTTAATTCCCGAAGAAAATTTGGGATTAGATCGTTTATTGGAATCTTTAAAACGAAGCAAACGTTCTGGGAAATCATCGAGCATCGTAGTGGTTGCTGAAGGCGATAAAATTG
>DPCK01000140.1 GCA_003516285.1 Lutibacter sp.
AAAATTTTTACAAAAGCTTTCGTGATTTTTTTTGCTCTGTCGTCAAAACTCCCGGCACATCCAACCCAAAACAACACATCTGGTTGTATTCCTTGCGCGGTCATTTCAGCCATTGTAGGTACATTCATAAGTCTGCTTTTTTATATATTTATTTATTCGTGCTGACCATCGTCAAACACTTGAATAGTCACTTCTTTGTTGATTAAATCGGTAAATTTACCGCGGTAACGTGTTGCTTTCACCAAATGATTGTCGATCCAGTGATAATTTCCGCCTCTTGGTTTTCCCATCACCATTCCGTGATATTTGAATCCGTGCTTTTTAAGCCAAGTTTCGGTAATTTCACGATGCGCTTCTGTTCTTGAGGTAAAAAAGAAAATAATATGGCCTTCATCATACCATTTATTCAACGTTTTAATGGCATCAGGATAAGCTTCAGCCGTAACCATGCGTTCTGGTTCTTCATTTGGAATATCTTCTCCAACAGTGCCGTCGATATCAATCAAATAATTTTTGATTCCTTCAGGTAAAATTGGGCTGATATGCAGTCCTGCTTCAACTTTTTCGTGCAATAATTTTTCTACATCCTCATTTTTCATGATAAAAGATTTTTATATTTTTAGTTAGTAATTTATTCGTCTTTCCAGTTAAGTCGGTCCATTTGGTTGTATTGCCAAGGAGCGCCGTTGTTTTCAATATTCGTCATCATACCGTTCAATTCTGTTGGTGCGGCAGATTGTTCCATCACCAAATAGCGGCGTAAATCGATAATAATTGAAAGCGGATCAATGTTTACCGGACATTCTTCAACGCAGGCATTGCAACTTGTGCAGGCCCATATTTCTTCAGCCGTGATATAATCGTTTAACAATTGTTTACCATCATCCATAAATTTGCCATTTTTATCGATGTTTTTTCCAACCTCTTCCAATCGGTCTCTGGTTTTCATCATAATGGCGCGCGGAGACAACTCTTTTCCGGTGATATTTGCCGGACAAGCAGCAGTGCATCTTCCGCATTCGGTACAGGTATACGCATTCATTAATTGCACCCAATTCAAATCGGGTACATCACTTGCCCCAAATTTTTCAGGCGGGGCGGCATTTTCATCAGGCGCCGCATAAGGATCAGAACTTGGGTCCATCATTAATTTAACCTCATTGGTCACAGCTTCTAGGTTTGTAAACTGGCCTTTTGGTTTTAAATTTGCAAAATACGTGTTTGGAAAAGCCAACAATATGTGCAGGTGTTTGGAATAGTACAAGTAATTTAAGAATATTAAAATACCAATAATGTGCAACCACCAAGCTGTTCTTTCGATAACAGATACAACACCGAAACTGGATTCTTGAAATAAAATAGCAATGTATTGGCTTATTGGATTCCCGATATTTAAATTTTGAAAATGATTGTCGGTGGCATTCATTAAAAGGAATAACGACATTAAAACCATTTCGAAATATAAAATATTCAACGCATCATTTTTAGGCCAGCCTTTCATTTCCTTATTCCAGAAACGCGGAATTTGCAATACCATTCTGCGCATCCAAAAGATGATTACGGATGCCAATACTAAAAGTGCCAATATTTCAAAAGAACCAATCAGAAAACTATAAAAACCACCTAAAACAGAAAAAACGCGATGCGTTCCAAAAAGTCCGTCAATAATGATCTCCAGCACTTCAATGTTGATAATGATAAAACCTGCGTAAACAATAATATGTAAAACACCGGCAATTGGGCGTTTAACCATTTTTGATTGCCCAAAAGCAATTTTCAACATATTTTGAAAACGCTCTTTGGGTAAATCGGACCTGTCAATATTTTTGCCGAGCTTTATATTCCTGACAATTTTTTTGCTGTTTTTCACAAAAAACCCAATTCCGATTATTAAAAGAATTGCAAATGCGATGTTATCGATATAATTCATACATTTTGGTTTTTTGCTGTTTTAAATTTTTTATCGCTGGTTCACTGATTTTTATTTTTCTGTCTCAATCTCAGGTTCAGCGATGTAACCCTTATCCTTTTTTCCGAATAAGGAAAAGTGAACAAAACGCTTGGGATTTAATTTCATTTCACGCAACAACTCGTCCAATTCTTTTGAAGCACTTGTAAGGTTATTGTACATCTCTTCATCCTTCAGTAATTTACCCAAAGTTCCTTTGCCCGATTCTGCATTTGCTAAAATACCGTTTAAACTATTCACGGTAGTTTCCAGATTTTTAATGGTTGTGCCCAAATTTGAATTTGCCAAAGAATCTGAAAGTTTTGCAAAATTACTGGTCATTAACTCGGCATTGGTCATTGTATTCCCAATTTTAACTTTATTGGTCGCCACCATTTCATTCACTGATTTTGAGATGGCATTAAAGTTTGAAATTGTGGCATTTAATTCAGCAATGCTCGATTTTAGGTTTTCCCTCGTTTTGGCATCCATAATTTCATTGATGCCAACCAATACAGAATCGGCGCTCACGACAGCGTTTTCGACTTTTTCGAAAAGTGGTTTTAAGTTTTCGGAAACGGAAGTAATCACATCGGCTTCTGTTTCGCCTTTTAAATAATCACCGGGTTTTGCTATTTCGCCTTCATAGGACGGCACAAGCGCCAAAGATTTTCCGCCCATCAAACTGGCGCTGTAAATCTTGGCAATACTATTTTTTGAAAACTCCAATTCTGTTTCCACACTAAATTCCACAATCAACCAGCCACGCTTATTTGGGTCTGTGTTAAAAGTTACTGCGATAACTTTCCCAACTTCAACACCGCTTAAAGTAACAATGCTGGCGGTGTTTAAACCCTGCACATTGCTATATTCCGTAAAATAGGTTTTTGATGGCGGGTCAAATAAATTTTGACCTTTTAAATAATTGTAACCCCATATAAATAAGGCAATTACTGCGATGGCTACAACGCCTGTTTTTAACTCTCTGCTAATTTTCAAATCAATTCAATTTTATTGGCTCAAAATTACTACTTATTTTTGGGAGTACTAAAAAACTTGTTATGATTTTTTAAAAACATCTTCAATCGGTATTTTTTTTCCATTTTTAAATGCCACAATAAAAGCTGAGGTAAATCCTTTAGCTTTAGCCAAAACGTGCATTTTTTGGATTTCCGAATAATCAGAAGTGCTGCCCAGATAATATTTATAGCTGCCGTCTACGCGAACACGCTCAACATTGGTAAGCCCATTAAAATTATAGGGTTTTGTATCTATTTTATTGGCTCCTGATGCAATTTGTACTTTAAATTCAATTTTTGAGAAAATATTGCTTGCATTGTTGGCGATTGGCGTATTGGTTTTTGATACCGGATTATTTTCATTTTTAGCAACATTGGTGCCAGTCACCGTATTTAAAGTGAGTTGCTGAATATATTTTAAAATATCGGAGGCAATTGATTTAGAAAATTTATCCTGTCCAATATCAGAATTTAAATAAGAACCTTCATCAACATTTGTTAAAAAACCAGTTTCAATTAGGACACTTGGCATGTATGTTTGATGTAAAACCACAAAACCAGCCTGTTTAACCCCTCTATCAATTCTATTTAAATTGTTTGTAAATCCTTCCTGAATAATGCTTGCCAATTGAATGCTTTGGTCTAAATATTCTTCTTGCATCAATGTTAAACCAATTACGGAATCGGGCGAGTTAGGGTCAAAACCCTTATATTTCATTTCGTAATTATCTTCCATCAAAATAACAGAGTTTTCAGCCTTCGCCACTTCAAAATTCTGTCGATTTACGTGCGTTCCCAATACCCAAGTCTCGGCTCCGGCAGCTTGTGAATTGTGTGCATTGCAGTGGATGGAAACAAACAAATCCGCATCTGCTTTATTGGCAATTCTGCCGCGCTCCCATAAATCGACAAAAACATCTGTTTTTCTGGTATAAACAACCCTAATATCCCTTTCTTTTTCCAATATTTCGCCAACCTGCAAAACAATTTTTAAGGCAATATCTTTTTCCTTGGCGTGGTTATGGCCAACTTTACCCGGATCTTTACCTCCGTGGCCGGCGTCCAAAACAACAATAAATTCATTTTTTTGAGCCAAAACTGACTGATAATTAAATAGAAATGCGATCAAAAACACAAAAATTAGTACGTGTTTCATTGTCATTATATTTTTATTTAAGAGTGGTGTGTTCATCAATAATTTTAGTTATTTTTGGCAACTGTTATTTGTGTTTCAAATATTAAGCCATACATTTACAACCAATCAATAATGTGGTTGATTATTTAGGAAGCTAATGTAAAAAAACTTATGCTATCAACCCAATTTAAAAGATATTTTTATAAAAATTTCATTATTAAAACTCCTGGTAAAAATATCCATTCTTTATTTTTGCTGATTATGATTTTTAGCGTGGTCAACTTTTCAGCTAACGCTCAAGAAATTAAAGAAAAGTCTTCTGAAAATTTCAAGACCAAACTTAACGATACCCTGAAAATTCCCAAAAAAGATACATTNNTTAGGAATAAAGCCAAAAGATTCTGTTGCCAAACCCAAAGAATTACTTGAAAGCATTATCGTACACAGCGCAGACAGTTTGATAAGGCAAGATTTAAAAAACAAAAAAATATTATTATTTGATAATGCCCACGTAAATTATAACGATATTGATTTAACGGCCGGTTTTATTGAAATAGACAACAATACCAACACTATTACAGCCAAAGGCATTAAAGACAGTATTGGAAGCTATTCCCAGCGCCCCATTTTTAAGCAGGGCTCCCAAGAATCTGTCCAGGACACCATTAAATTTAATTTCAAAACCGAAAAAGCAAAAATTTGGGGATTGAAAACCGAGCAACAAGGCATTATTATTAGAGGGGAAGTCAGTAAAAAACACAATGATTCCGTTATTTTTATAGAAAATATAAAATTAACCTCTTCAGAAAAAGAAAAGCCCGATTATTATATTGATATTAAANNGAGTTTTAATGCCAACTTGGGGTGATAATAACAGGCAAGGTTATTTTTTACAAAATGGCGGTTATTATTTTGTGCTAAATGACAATTTTGATTTGGCATTGCTGGGCGATATTTATACCAATGGAAGTTGGGGGATGAGAGCAGAATCGGGTTATGCGAAGCGCTACCGTTTTTCCGGAAAATTTGATTTTAAATATGAAAATTTGATCAACAGCCTAAAAGGTCTCGACGATTATTCAAAATCCACCAATTACAACATTCGATGGAATCATAGCCAAGACACCAAGGCAAGTCCGAATTCAAGATTTTCGGCTTCCGTAAATTTGGGAAGCAGTAAGTATTATAAGGAATCTATCAACGAATACAATACAAATTCATTTTTAAACAATAACTTAAGTTCGTCGGTTTCCTATTATAAAAAATTTGTGGGAAGCCCTTTTAATATGTCATTATCCGTAACGCATTCCCAAAATACGAATACGGAAGAAATAGCGATGACACTTCCATCATTGCAGGTGAATATGGACAGAATTTATCCTTTTACCGGGAAAGGCGGCGTTAAAAAAAATGCCATCCAAAAAACAGGGTTGAGTTATTCGTTGAAAGGAGACAACAGAATTAATACCAGTGATGAATTTTTCTTCAAAAAAGAGATGTTTGAAGATGCCAAATCGGGTATTCAACAAGATATAGCGTTAAACACAAATATGAAAGCTTTACGATTTTTTACGCTTTCGCCCAGCGTGAATTATAAAGAAGTATGGTATTTTGACCGACTTAACAAAACGTATGATGCAGAAAACAATAAAGTTGTTACGGATACTGTAGCTGGCTTTAATGCTTTTAGGGAATATTCAGGAGCGGTATCTTTGGCAACCACCTTTTATGGTATGTTCAAATTTAAAAAAGGGAATATTGAGGCCATACGCCACGTTATTAGGCCCAGCGTTTCCTATAGTTATCGCCCCGATTTTAGCAGTTACAATGAAGAAGTTCAAAAAACCGCAGATCCAAATGACTATTTGGAATATTCACCTTTCGCCAATGGTATTTTTGGAAGTCCGGGCACCGGAATTTCCAATAGTTTAAATTTTTCCTTAAATAACAATTTAGAGGCAAAACTAAGAAAGAAAGACTCTACAGAAAAAGAAGCCAAAAAAATTATTTTATTGAACAATTTAAATTTTACCACCAGCTACAATATGGCTGCAGATTCTTTAAAATGGAGTCCGGTAGGCGTAAATGCNNGTTTTTGGGGAAGATTTAGATGTCACAAATAAGCAAATGGACAATAAGGAATCGGATAAAAATAAGGTTAAAGAAACCAAGTTGTATCAATCCAAAATACCGTGGACTTTGCAATTGGCGTACACCTTAAATTACAGCAATAACAATAGAGAACAGGAAATTTCTTCCAATTCGCTGATGTTTTCTGGAGATATTGAATTGACCCCTAAATGGAATGTTGGGGTTTCATCGGGTTACGATATAAAAAATCAGGGATTTACCTATACGCAATTACGATTTTCACGCGATTTGGACAGTTGGAAACTTAATTTTAACTGGGTTCCTTTTGGAGAAAGACAAACTTATTACTTTTTTATTGGCGTAAAATCATCGATGCTAAGCGATTTAAAATACGATAAACGACAAGTTCCGGACAAAAGATTGTTTTAGCCCCCTAACCCCCAAAGGGAGGATTGAGCGTTAAAAAAATGTATAGGATACATTTTTGGCGATAAGGCCAGCTGGCGCGTTGGGCTCTTAAAAGTAAGAAGTTTGACAAAAAAATTAAAACTTTATTAGGAAAGCTAACAATAAATAACTTAATAAAATGAAAAAAATAATTAACACCATCAACGCTCCTGCGCCGGTTGGACCCTACAATCAGGCGGTATTGGCAGGAAACACTTTATACACTTCAGGGCAAATTGCCATCAATCCTAAAACTGGTGAATTGGTTACCAACACGATTGAAGACGAAACCAAACAGGTGATGGAAAATTTGAAAATTGTTTTGGCTGAAGCTGATATGACTTTTGAAAACGTGGCTAAAACAACCATATTTATCAAAAATATGAACGATTTTTCAAAGATGAATGCTGTTTACGGCAAGTATTTTATCGCCGGCAATGAACCAGCACGAGAAACTGTGGAAGTGGGTAACTTGCCTAAGTTTGTGAATGTTGAAATCTCTATGATTGCCGTTAAATAAAAAAATTAAATCGATTTTATCAATCGCTCGGCAGTTGCTGGATTTGTAGCCAACGGCACATCGTGAACATCGCATAAACGCATAAGCATCGCTATATCCGGTTCGTGAGGATGCATCCCCAACGGATCTCTGAAAAAGAAAACCATATTTGTTTTTCCTTCCGCAACGCGTGCCGCTATTTGCGCATCCCCTCCATAAGGACCCGATAAAAATTTCACCACCTCAAATCCGGCCTTCTCTGCATTTTTACCTGTAGTGCCCGTGGCAATCAACGTAATGTTTTTAGCGATAATCAAAGCTTTAAAATCCATTAAAAACTGAATCATTTCTGCTTTTTTGCCATCGTGGGCGATGATTGCTATTTCCATATTTGAGTATTAAGTAATTTATTATTCAAGTGATGCGGCATATTCAATGAGTTCAACAATTTTAGTTGCATAACCAAATTCGTTATCGTACCAGGAAATAATTTTATAAAAATTTGGATTCAGTTCCAATCCGGCGGCGGCATCAAAAACTGAGGTTCTTGGCTCCGAAACAAAGTCCTGCGAAACCACTTCGTCTTCTGTATATCCTAAAATTCCCTTCAACTCATTTTCAGATGCGTTTTTCATCACGGCTTTAATTTCGCGATAAGAAGTGGGCATTTGCAAACGAACCGTTAAATCTACCAACGAAACATCAGCAATAGGAACTCTTATGGCCATCGCCAACAATTTTCCCTTTAATTCGGGCATAATTTCAGTAACTGCAATGGCCGCATTTGTGGTGGTTGGAATCATATTGTTCAAGGCCGATCTTCCTCTGCGCCATTGCTTTTCGGGTCCATCAACCGTTTTTTGGCTGGCTGTTGTCGAATGAACAGTAGTTACAATGCCTTCAACAATGCCAAAATTATCATTCAATACTTTGACAATGGGTCCCAAACAGTTTGTGGTACAGGAGGCATTTGAAAAAACGATATTTTCTTTGGAAAGTTTTGTATGGTTAACGCCCATTACAAACATAGGAGCATCTTTTGAAGGAGCTGAAATTACCACTTTTTTTGCGCCTCCTTTTAAGTGTCGTTCCGCTTGATTCTTATCCGTAAATAATCCTGTTGCTTCAATCACATAATCAACCCCAACTTTTCCCCAATCAATAGCTTCCGGATTTATTTCTCCTGTTACCCGAATTGGATTTCCGTTAACAATAAGCACTTTGTCTTTTACCACAACGGTTCCCTTAAAACGACCGTGAACAGAATCGTATTTTAATAAATAAGCCAAGTGATCAATATCCAGCAAATCATTTATGGCAACAACTTCTATATTTTTTTTATTGATTGCAGTTCTAAAAGCCAGGCGCCCTATTCTACCAAAGCCATTTATTCCTATTTTAATCATTCAACTTAAATTGCTGTTTATTTTTAAATTTCGCCACGCTATTTTTGTTAAATCGACATAATATCGCTAACGCGCAATAATTCTTTATCTATTTCGTGGCGTCCTTTCACTGCTTCGTTTAATTCAATGGCTTCTATTTCATTATTGAGTATGCCCACCATTAAATTGGTTTTGCCGTCCAATAACAATTCAACTGCCTTCACACCCAATCTGCTTGCCAAAACACGGTCAAAACAACTTGGGCTTCCTCCTCTTTGCATATGTCCCA